>DATLVT010000551.1:0-6917 GCA_035577105.1 Polyangia bacterium | reverse complement strand
CGGCGATGACGTTGGCGGCGGCGTAACCGAACACCGTCAGGCCAAGGTGAGCCCCGATGGCCACCAGGGCCGTAGAGCCGAGATCGCCCAGGCGCACCGAGACCGTGTCGATGGCCGATTTCGCCTTGTACTTGGCGTCGCGAGAGGTCGGCAGAAACAGCGCCTGCTGGATTGTGTTCTGCAGCGAGTACTCGGTGCTGTTCTCCACCACCTTGATGGTGGCCACCAGGCCCAGCAGCGGTACAAAGGCCGAGGCGCCGTACCCCGAGACCGCGAACAGCGGCAAGAACAGCAAGGCGCCGCCGACGCCGAACGACTTGAAGACGCGGGTCACCACCAGGATCTGCACCACCGCGGTCAGCACGCTGACGTAGGTCTGAAAATCGCCGTAGAACGCCCCGATGAAATGGCGCCGGTCCCCGACCGCCAGCGTGTGCGCCTTGGCATTCACCAGCTGCGCCAGGATGAAGTCGCCGGTGGTGTTGATGAGGTTCAAGACCACGACGGAGATGGCGATCATCAGCAGGTATCGGTCGGCCAGGATCAGCGAGAAGCCGCCGCGAGAGTCACGCTCGTGCGAGACGCCGTTCGGTACCCGGGCGCGGTGACTGGCCCCCGCCCCGTGGGTCACGTGCGTGAGCAGCGCGCAGCCGCCCAGCAGTCCGGCCGCCACCAGCATCAGATGAAACGGATGCACGCCGTTGATCATGCGCGCGGCGATCTGCGCGCCGGCGATGCCACCGATGGTTCCCCCGGCGGCCACCATGGGAAACAGGCGCTTGCCCTCCGACTCGGTCATCACGTCGTTGGCCAGGGACCAGAACTGGGCGATCGACAGGGTGCTGAACATGCCCAGCCAGACGAAGAAGGCAAAACCGATCGGCACACCCAGCTGTCCCAGCGCGAAGAAGGTCACCAGGCAGACGACAAAGACACCCATGATCCATTTCACCAGGCGGGCCGGCTCGAACCGATTGGCCAGCATGCTGTACGCGGGCACCAGCATCGCCAGCAGCACCGCCTGCAGACCGCGCGCATAGCTGCGCTGCACGGCGCCGCCGCTCAGCAGGATGAGCGGTTCACGAATGACCTTGAGGATGTAATAGGCGGCGAGCAGCAGAAACAGGTTCGCGAAGAAGAGCAGAACCAGGTGCCACTCGCCGTCCTGGACATCGGCGCCGATCAGACGCTCGATGGTGCGGCCGGCCTTCTTGAATGCGGTTGGCATTGCACCAGGGTATTCAGCAAGGAGCGCACCAGCTTGAAACGCCTACCCGAAGAGGTTGCCCAACCAGAAAACGCGCAAACTCTGCGCCGGCATCGATTCGTTGCGCCTCCTCTGCGCGAAGCTCCTGGTCACGGCCTGATGGCCACCTTCATGACGCCATCTCGCTGATGCGCGAACAGGTCGTAAGCCGCCTCGATGTCAGCCAGGCGAAACGGATGCGTGACCAGCTCGGAGAACGGAAACCGCTTGGCCGCCACGATGTTCATGAGGCGCCTCATCCGTTCCTTGCCGCCCGGACACAGCGACGTGACGATGGTGTGATCACCGAGGCCCGCCGCGAAGGCATCGAGCGGCACGGTCAGGTGCCCCGAATAGACGCCCAGGCTGGACACCGTCCCGCCCGGCCGCACGCAGCGCAGGGCGTTCTCGAAGGTGGCGCCCTGCCCCAGCGCCTCGATGGCCACGTCCACGCCGCCGCCGGTCAGACGTTTGATCTCGGCAACGACGTCCTGCTCCTTGTAATTCAGCGTCACGTCGGCGCCCATCCGTCGCGCCACCTCCAGCCGCTGGGGAACGCTGTCCACACCGATCACCAGCGCCGCGCCGGCCAGGCGAGCGCCCGCCGTCGCGCACAGGCCGATGGGACCTTCGGCGAAGACCGCCACCGCGTCGCCCAGGCGCACCTGGCCGCGTTCCGCAGCGGAAAATCCCGTCGACATGATGTCCGGGCACAGCAGCACCTCTTCGTCCGAAAGCAGATCCGGAATCTTGGCCAGGTTGGCCTGCGCATTCGGGACCAGCACGTATTCGGCCTGGCAACCGTTGATGGTGTTGCCAAAGCGCCAGCCGCCGATGGCTTCATAACCGTCGCCGCCGTGGCCACACTGCGAGGACTGCCCGGACAGACAGGCGCGGCACTGACCGCACGGCGTGATGGCGCCGGCGATGACGCGATCACCGACGGCGTAACCGACGACGCCCGGGCCCAGCGCCTCGATGCGCCCCACCGGCTCGTGACCGACGATGAGGCCCTCGCGGACCGGGTATTCGCCTTTCAGGATGTGCACGTCGGTCCCGCAGATGGTGGTCAGCGTGACCTTGACCAGCGCTTCGCCGACGCCTGGCTCGGGACGGGGCACCTCGCGAATGCTGATCTTGCCCTTGCCTTGAAATACCGCCGCTCGCATTGTCGTGGCCATGTTGGTCTTCTCCTTCCAGCGGCACTTACGTTGCATCGCTCATGCCGCTTAGCCCCGGCGACCTGCCCGCGGGCCTGGAACCCCTGAGCGAACTGGCGCTGGATCTGCGCTGGACCTGGAGCCACGCCTACGACGATCTGTGGCGCGCCGCTGATCCCGCGGCCTGGGAGGCGGTCCGCAACCCCTGGCTGATCTTGCAGAGCACGCCGCGCGCCCGCTGGGAGGCCCTGGCGAAGACGCCGTCCTTCGTGAAGTCACTGGCCGCCGTCGTGGAAGAGCGCCGGCAATATCTGCGGACGCCCTGGTGGGGAGCTTCGGGAGCCGCGGGATCTGCGAGATCTGCGGGGGGCGACGTCGAGCTCCGCCAGCCGGTGGCGTACTTCAGCATGGAGTACGGGTTCGGCGACGCGCTTCCCCTGTACGCGGGCGGTCTGGGTGTGCTGTCCGCCGATCACCTCAAGGCGGCCAGCGACCTGGCCATCCCGACGGTGGCCGTGGGTCTGCTTTATCAAGAGGGCTACTTTCGCCAGCTGATCGACGCCGACGGACGCCAGGAGGCGCTGTACCCGTACAACGATCCCAGCGCGCTGCCCATTCGCCCCGAGCGCAGCGCCGATGGCGATTGGCTGCGCGTGCCGGTCGCGCTGCCCGGACGGCAGGTTCACCTGCGGGTCTGGCGCGCGACGGTCGGGCGCATCCCCCTTTACCTGCTGGACAGCAACGATCCGTTCAACACCCCCGCCGATCGCGGCATCACCGGCAAGCTGTACGACGGTGGAAACGAGATGCGCCTGCGCCAGGAGATCGTCCTTGGCCTGGGCGGGCCGCGCGCGCTGCAGGCGCTGGGCATCGACTGGGGGCTGTGCCACCTCAACGAGGGGCACACCGGCTTCGTGGTGCTGGAGGCGGCGCGCATGCTGATGGCGCGCGCCGGCCTGACCTTCGCGGCGGCGCTCTGGGCGCGGCGCGCCGGTACCATCTTCACCACGCACACACCTGTCGCCGCCGGGTTCGACGCCTTCGATCCCGACCTGATGGCGAAATATTTCCCCGAGGGGCGCGACCTGCTGGCCGCGCTGGGGTTGTCCTTGCCCGAACTGCTGGCGCTGGGGCGCATCCACGCCGATGACGCCGGCGAACCGTTTCGTCCGGCCTATCTCGCCGTGCACGGCGCCGCCCGGGTCAATGGCGTCAGCGCGCTGCACGGCCAGGTCAGCCGCCGCCTGTTTCAGCCGCTGTTCCCGCGCTTCCCCGGCGACGAGGTTCCCGTGACCCACGTCACCAACGGCGTGCACACGCCGACCTGGGATTCGCGCTGGGCCGACGCCATCTGGACCGACGCCTGCGGCAAGGAGCGCTGGCGCGTGCCCACCGAGGCGCTGCCCGCCATCATCGCCAAGATTCCGGACGAGGCGCTGTGGTCGGCGCGAGCCAGCGCGCGCCACGATCTGATCCGATACGCGCGCCTGCGCACGCAGCGACAGCTGGGACAGCGGGGCGCCCCGCCTGACCTGATCGAGCAGGCGCCGCTGTTGCTGGACGCCGACGTGCTGACGCTGGGCTTTGCCCGCCGCTTCGCCGCCTACAAGCGCCCGAACCTGCTGCTGCGACAGCCCGATCGCCTGCGCGACCTGCTGACCCACACCCAGCGCCCCGTCCAGCTGGTGATCGCCGGCAAGGCCCATCCCGACGACGATGACGGCAAGCGTCTCATCCAGGCCTGGGTCAACTTCATCAAGCAGGAAGCGATCCGGCCGCGCGTGGTCTTCCTGGAGGACTACGATCTGCCGCTGGCCGAAGAGATGGTGCAGGGCGTGGACGTCTGGATCAACACGCCTCGCCGTCCCATGGAGGCGTGCGGCACCAGCGGCATGAAGGTGCTGGTCAACGGCGGACTGAACCTGTCGGTCCTGGACGGCTGGTGGGCCGAGGCGTATGCCCCGGACGTCGGGTGGGCCGTCGGCGATCCGCAGGCCGCCTTCGACGCCGACACGGATGGGCGCGACGCCGACGATCTCTACCGCATCATCGAAGACGAGATCGTCCCGCTCTTCTATGATCGCGACGCCGCCGGAATTCCCCGCCGCTGGCTGCAACGCGTGCGGGCCAGCCTGGCCCGCCTGGCGCCGCAGTTCAGCGCCAATCGCATGGTGCGAGAATATCTGTCACGGCTGTACTGCCCGGCCGAGGGCGAGCTGGATGCGCGGCTGCGTGACGGCGCGCAGCTGGCCACGGTCCTGGCCGCCTGGGAGCAGCGCCTGCGCGCGCACTTTCCCCTCATCCGCTGGGGCCGTCTGGCCGTCGCCGCCGACGGCCAGCAGTGGCGCGTCTCCGTCGAGGTCTACCTGGACGATCTCGATCCCGACGACGTCGCCGTCGAGGTCTACGCCGATCCGCTGCCGGAGCGTCCCGCCGTGCGGGCGCCGATGACGGCGTCCCACTCCCTGCCCGGCACCACCAACGGCCACCTTTTCGAGTGTCACGTCCCGTCCGACCGTCCCGCCTCCGACTTCACGCCGCGCGTGCTGGCCGCGCGCCACGGCGTGCGGGCCCCGCGCGAGCTGCCGCTGGTCGCCTGGCATCACTGACACGCTGACGACGCGCTGGTCGGAGATCGGCCGTCGTGCAAAATTCGCGCACTCATCGCGGTGTCGACGCGCTCACGCAATTGCTGCGTAATTTCGCTGTTGTACTTGACCGAAGTGGGGCGTGCTTAAAACTGAACCCACGACAGTTCACTGTCGAAGAAAGAGGTTCCCATGATCCCGTCGCAGTTCAACGGAATCGGCAAACACCTTCTCGCGTTCCTGGTCCCCGCCTTCGGTCTCCTGGCCGCCTGCGGACCAAACACCTCGGGCAACACCCTCGCCGAATGTCGGCCGTTGACCGCGACGGCGGCGCAGCGTCCGGCAGGATGGAACGGCACCGTGTTCACCATCGTGATGGAGAATCACAGCCGCGATTCGATCATCGGCAACGCCGCCGCGCCCTTCATCAATGGCCTGGCCAAGCAGTACGCCGTCGCCGCCGGCTATCACGATTCGTACGTCCACCCCAGCGAGCCGAATTACATCTGGATGGTGGCCGGACAGAACTTCGGCATCTTGAATGACGACGATCCCAGTCCAAACCAGGTCATCACGTCGCAATCCCATCTGGCCAACCAGATCGAAAAGGCAGGGCTGACCTGGAAGTCGTATCAAGAAAGCATGGGCCAGCCGTGCGGTTTGAAATCGCACGGTCTCTACGCGGTCAAGCACAACCCCTTTGCATACTTCAGCGACATCAACGGATGGGACGGAACGGCCTTCAAACCGAGCGAACGCTGCAGCCAGCACATCGTCGACTATTCGCAGCTGGACGCTGACATCGCCGCCGGCACCGTTCCCAACTATGTCTTCATCACGCCAAACATGGTCAACGACATGCACGACGGCAGCATCGCCGACGGCGACCGCTGGCTGTCGGCGGAGGTGCCGAAGATCACGAACACGGACGCCTTCAAGCAAGGGGGGGTGCTGTTTCTGCTCTGGGACGAAGGGACCAGCCAGTCCGACGATCCGCCCTTCCTGGCCATCTCGCCCAACGCCAAGCCAGCGTTCGTGTCGCAGACCGATTACGACACCAGCTCGTTCCTGAAGACGGTCCAGAGCATCATGGGTCTGGAGACGCTGCCTTGCTCGCCGCAACCGGCCGCCGTCAACGTGATGGACGATCTCTTCACGGTCCCGATGGCGCCTGCGGCCGCTCCGTGACGAGGAAGTGCTGAAGGCTGGCATCAACCGTGCAACACCGATGACCATGGACAACACCGACAATCTCCAGATGGCTGTCTGGATCGACCACAACGAGGCACGGGTCTTTGTGGTCGATGGCCAGACCTTCGACGAGTCGATCATTCAATCCGTGAATCGTCATGTTCACCGCCACCCCAAGAGTGAGGCGACCAGGACGCGCAATCACCCCCAGGACGAGCTTCGTTTCTTCGATGAGGTGGTCCGGGCTCTGGCGGGCGCCGCGGAGATCCTGGTGATGGGGCCGTCGGTGACAAAGCTGCATTTTCTCCGGTACGCACAGACGAACGCGCCGGCCGTCGCCGCTCGGGTGGTCGGCCTGGAGACGGCCGACAACGCCAGCGACCGCCAGCTGGCTGCGCACGTCCGTCACTACTTTCACAAGGACCGAGCGCGCCTGGGCGTGACGGCCTAGGTCGGACGGCGGCGCGCAGAAGTTACCGGCGGCGCGGGTGGGGACGACGGTTTTGCGCGCGCACCGGGGAGGTTGTAGAGACAGCAAAGGGCGGCTTACGTGAGGTGGGGCCCCATTCGCTCCGTCGAGGGGCGGCAGGTGTGGGGTTCCCTGCCGTGCTTGTATATCTCTGGCGGACAGGATTGTGATGGGGGAGGTGGTAGTCCGGAAGAGGGTCGCCGTGCCGTGCTGGAGGCAAAGTCCTCGTGTTTGAGAGCGGCGCCCTCGACCGGTGTCCAAGG
>DATLVT010000550.1:0-12830 GCA_035577105.1 Polyangia bacterium | reverse complement strand
CAGTCCGGGTACGCCAAATCCGGGTTGCTAAGACGACAAGGAACCCTGTCGATAAAGCACAGGAATTTCCGCGGCGATTTCGCGTTGCGCTGGCGGCCATGCCGCCTTGTCAGCATCGGCGGTCTCTTCTAGAGTCGCCCTCCGCCTCGCGCCGACTTTCGCAATCGTCGTTCCCACCCCCGGCCCGGCCGAGCGAAGGCTTCCCATGCCCAGACAGCCCCCCCTGTGGACCCGGCGACAGTACCTGGTCAACACCGCGCTCATGACCGGCACCGCCGGCGTGGCCGGCGCGCTGACGTCATTGAAGGCGCGCGCCGCCGAAACGGCCGCCGCGACGCCGCCGGCCGCCCCGCTTCCCCCCAAGCTGGGCGCGCGCCTCATCGGAAAGCTGGAAGGCCCCGAATTGATCCTGGACCCGGCCAAGTGGCCGAAGAAATTCGCCGAGGCGCCCATGCTGGCGGAGCTGGTCAAGGCCGGCAAGCTGCCGCCCGTCGAGCAGCGCGTCCCGGCCGAGCCGCTGGTGGTGAAACCGGTGCACGCCATCGGTCGTTACGGCGGCACCTGGCGGCGCGGGTTCACCGGCCCGGGCGACGGCGAGAACGGCAACCGACTGGTGTCGTCGGACAAGATCCTCTTCTGGGACTACACCGGATCAAAGATCACCCCCTGCCTGGCGCGCGACTGGAAACAGAGCGCCGACGGCAAGACCGTCACGCTGTCACTGCGCAAAGGGATGAAGTGGTCGGACGGGACGCCCTTCACCGCCGACGCCTTTCTGTTCTGGTACGACGAGATCTACCTGAACAAGGACCTGCAACCGACGCCGCACCCCGATTTCATGGTCAACGGCAAACCGGGAACCATGCGCAAGGAAGACGACCTGACCGTGGTCTTCGAATTTCCCGAGCCCAACTATCTGTTCGTCGAGCTGCTGGCCGGCAGCACGGCCATCGGCGGCGGGCAGGCCAGCCGGCAGATCCAGGGCAACACCATGGGCGCTTACATGCCCGGGCATTACCTGAGGCAATTTCTCCCCAAGAACTCGTCGAAGGACGAGCTGGACAAGAAAGCCAAGGCGGCCGGGTTCGACAACTGGATCAGCTTCATCAAGAGCCGCTGGGACTGGCGCCTCAACCCCGAGCTGCCGGTGCTGACCCCCTGGCGCACCATCACGCCGATCAACAAACCGACCTGGGTGCTGGAGCGCAATCCGTACTACATGGGCGTCGACGCGCAGGGGAACCAGCTGCCGTACATCGATCGGGTCAGCTTTGCGCTGGCGGAGAACCTGGAGGTGCTGAACCTGCGCGCCATCGCCGGCCAGTACGATCTGCAGGAACGGCACACGTCGCTGGGCAAGCTGCCCGTGTTTCTAGAAAACCGCGACAAGAGTCACTACGACATCCGCCTGGATCCCGCGCTAAACGGCTCCGACGCCACGCTGCAGACCAACCTGACCTACGACGGCGACGCCGAGGTGGCTCGATGGCTGGGGACACGCGATTTCCGGCGCGCCCTGTCGCTGGGGATCGATCGCAAGCAGCTGAACGAGACCTTCTGGCTGGGTGTCGGCACCCCCGGCAGCGCCGCGCCCTCCGAGACCCTGCCCTTCAGCCCCGGCCCCGAATGGCGCAACAGATGGTCGACCCACGATCCCAGGCAGGCGTCGCTGCTTCTCGACAAGGCCGGCCTTGGCAAGAAGGACAGCGACGGATATCGCCTGCGCTCCGACGGCAAGGGGCGCCTGCGCATCGAACTGCAGACGGCCGCCGCCGCGTACATTCCCCTCACCCAGATCGCCGAGATGATCCGCGAACAGTGGAAGAAGATCGGCATCGAGGCCGACGTCAAGGAGCTGGAGCGCAGCCTGTTCTTCGCCCGCACCAAGGGCAACCAACACCAGATCGCCATCTGGCCCAACGACGGCTCCGAGATGCTGTTTCAGGTCCCCGACCACGCCCTGCCCGTCAACCCCGGCGCCTCAATCCTGAGCCCGTCGATCGCCCTGTGGTACGCCAGCCGCGGCGAGAAAGGGACCGCCCCCAGGGATCCGCAGCTGCGCAAGGCGATGGAGCTGTTCCGCACCGCCGCCGGCAAGAAGGCCGCAGAACGAAACAAGCTGGCGCAGGAGATCTGGAAGATCTTGATCGACGAGCAATACAGCATCGGCACCGTCGGCCTCTCCCCCGCCACCATGGGCGTGCGCGTGGTCAGCACCAGGATGGGCAACATCCCCGCCCGCCAGATCAACGCCCCCCACACCCGCACACCCGGCGCATCCCACCCGGCCACGTTTTTCTTCAAGGCCTGACCCCGCAACTGGCGACGGCCGCGCGCCGGGCGCCTGCTCAGTGCCAGGCCGCCGACTAGGGCTGACCGAAACCGATGGGCCCGTAGATCCATAGACCGTCGTCGGGACCGCCGTTGTCCAGCTGGTACACGATGTACTGGCGGTCTGGATCCAGCAGGCCAAAGACGCGCCCCGCGCCCGCCCGGATGGTGGTTGGCCCCGCCGCCGGCCAGGCGCCGCCGGCCCCCAGCTTGACGTAACGAATGGTGGAGGTGGTGGCGCCGGCGTTATCGCTGTAAATCAATCCGGCGTCGCCCACGGTGAACCAGATGTCCAGCTTGTCGGCGAATTTCTGCTTGGCGGTGCAGCCGTCTGGTTTGGCCAGCCACCCCTCGGCGGCGCCGGTGTTGGGATTGATGTTGTCGGCCCAGAAGACCAGCCCGCCGCCGGGCAGAAACGGCTCGCCGTAAACATCGGCGGTGGTCCCTGTCGCCAGCGCGCAATTGCCGGTGCCGTCGTTCCTGACCACACGGGCGTCGCCCCGCAGCGTCGCCTCGTCGAACTGCGTCTGCACAAGACTGAACTTGCCATCCGGCGAGCCCAGCACGCCCAGCACGCCCGCCGCCACGGTGACGGGCGTGGTCGACTGCGACGGGTTGCTGATGATCTTGTACGTCCCCCGGCCGGCGAAGACGTTGTCCAGGAACGCGACCCCGCGATCGCTGGCGTCGTCGCCCATCAACAGATACGAGGCGACGCGGGAGGCGATGGTCTTCTCGCCGCCACCGGCTGGAAAATCAGCCATCACCAGCGTCCCCGCCGGATCGACCACGCTGTTGCGCGGCGGGTAGTTGAAGTTGCGCATGAAGAACCAGTGCTTGCCGTCGGGCGTGATGTCCCACTGGGACGCGCCGCTGGCGACGGTGAGACGCTTGGCCGGCATCCCCACCTCGTCGACCTTGCTGGCGTACAGCGTCTCCGCGTCGGTGAAAGAAGGCCCGCCCGTTGAATAGGCGAAGTAATCGCCCTTGGCGCTGAAGGCCAGCGACCACTGGCTGGCGTTGGTGATGCTGCTGGGATAGATGGTCGCCGCCAGCGGCAAGGGTGTGGCGGCGATGCGGCCGGCGTGCACGTCAAAGTGTCCCGGAATCGCGTTCAGTTGCAGGTCCTCCAGGCAGACCGCCACGTCGGCGCGCGGATGCCCGTCGCAGACAAAGGCGTGCGCGCCGCTGATTTGCCGGGGCGCGGACAGTCCCGGACGCCAGGCAAAGACCGGCCCGTCATAGGCGTTGATCCCCACCACGGGGGCTGCATAAAAGACCAGCGTCTGCCCATAGAAATGGTGAGACAGCGGATGAACGGGCCCGCTGTCGGGTTGCCCGGTCCACAACGCCGTGGTCAGGCGCAGGCAGGCCGCGCTGGTCCCATCGCAGGCGACGGTCTCGGTGAGGGCCTTGCTGACGTTCAGAACCCACAGCTCGGTCGATCCCAGCGTCTGTCCGGGCAACGTGAACGCACACCATTGCTCGGCGGGCGCGGCGCCTTTCGGAACCGAGCTGCACGCCGTGGTGGGCGTGCCGACCAGGCGGGCGCGTCCCGACAGCAGGCGCTTCGCCGTCGCGACGGCGCCTCCGTCAGACGTTCCTTCCGGCGAGGCATCGGCGGAGGTCTCGGCCGCTACCTCGGTTGCGGCGTCAGCGCCGTCGGCGGCGCTGTCGGGCGCCAGGTCGACAGCGCCATCGGCTGGCGCGTCGACGCCGGATTCAAGGCCGGATTCGGATGCGGCTTCCCTGGGAACGTCCGCCGCGATAACCAGATCGGCCGGCATCTCAGCCGCAAGATCGTGTCCCGTCGTCAGATCCGCCGGCGTCTCTGGCTCGATCTCCACAGAGGATTCCGCCGGCCCGTCCGCCACGCTACCGCCCGTGCCCGCACCGCCGGCGCCGTCGACCGCTTGTCCTTGGTCCGGACCGGCATCCGATCTGGCATCGGCCCTGGCGTCGGCCTTGGCGTCCAACCTGGCACCCGACCCGCCGCAACCGGCACCAGACAGCGCAGCCAGCATACCCACCATCGCCAGGCCAACCTTCGCGGACAATTTCATCAGACGGACCCTCCAACCGGGCCGCAGCATAACCGATCAGCGCCCACTTTCAGCTTTGTACCGTTTGCCTGCCGGTTGCCGTTTGCCGCCTGGCCCTGCTGCGTGTTACACGCCGCAGAGCCTTTCATGACGCTGGTCAACGCCGCCCCTCCCTCGTCAAGCCGCCCCATCGAATCCGGATTGGCGCCGCTGCTGACGGCGGTGGCCGGCCGAAGGTCGATGCGCCTCGACGGTCCGTGGCGCACCATCGTCGATCCATATGAGACCGGTTTCATCGACTATCGTTACCAGCCGCGCGCCAAACCGTTCGGAAAAAATCTGAAGCCGGAGAACCGCTGGGACCTCATCGAATACGACTTTGACAGGTCACCCAGCCTGAACGTTCCTGGCGACTGGAATTCCCAGCGCGACGACCTGCGCTGGTACGAAGGGACCATCTGGTACAAGAAGACGTTTGCCTTTCGAAAGTCGTCACGCACCCATCGACAGTTCCTGTATTTCGCCGGCGCCGCCGCCCGGGCCGTGGTCTGGCTGAACGGCGACAGGCTGGGCGAACACGAAGGCGGCTTTACCCCCTTCTGCTTCGAGATCACCGGCCGCCTTCAGCCCACCGGCAATTTCGTGGTGGTCAAGGTCGACAACACCCGCCGCCGCGAGGCCATCCCCACCTGGAACACCGACTGGTGGAACTATGGCGGCCTGACCCGCGAGGTGCGGGTGATCGAGACGCCGGCCACCTTCGTGCGCGAAGCGTTCGTGAACCTTGCCCCGCCAGATCGCTCGCTGGCGGCGTCTGCAGCAACGTCGTCAGAGCGCCTGTCCGGATGGATCCAGCTCGACGGCCCGGCGGCCGCCGGCGCGCCGGTGACGCTGGAGATCCCGCGGGCCAAGCTCAAGCTGCGCGCGGTGACCGACGCCGCGGGCCGGGCCACCTTCACCGCGCCGGCGCCCGCCTCGCTGGTCAGGTGGTCGCCGGAAAATCCACGCCTTTACGACGTGCGCTTCCAGGCCGGGCGCGATCGCCTGACGGAGACCGTCGGCTTTCGCGTCCTGGAAACCCGCGAGACGGAGATCCTGGTCAACGGCGCCCCGATCTTCCTGCTCGGCATCGCCATCCACGAAGAAGCCCCCTGGCGCGGCGGCCGCGTTCGCGACGCCAGGGAATGCCAGCGCCTGCTGACCGCGGCCAGACGGCTGGGCTGTAACTTTGTCCGCCTGGCCCATTACCCGCACAGCGAAGAGATGACCCGGGCCGCCGATCGCCTGGGCCTGTTCGTCTGGTCCGAGATCCCGGTCTACTGGACCATCGCCTGGGAAAACCCGGCCACGCTGGCCAACGCCCGCCATCAACTGGCCGCGAACATCGGCCGCGATCGCAACCGGGCGTCGATCATCATCTGGTCGGTGGCCAACGAGACGCCCATCAGCGAACCGCGCACCGCCTTTCTGCGCACGCTGGTCGACGACGCCCGCGCCCTGGATCCCACCAGGCTGATCAGCGCCGCGCTGGAACATCACTATGTCGACGCCACCACGGTGCGCATCGACGATCCGCTGGGCAAGGCGCTGGACGTGATCGGCTGCAACGAATACATCGGCTGGTACGACGGCCTGCCGCCCAAGTGCGACGGCATCAACTGGGAATGCGCCTTCGACAAACCGGTGATCATCAGTGAACTGGGCGCCGACGCCCGCGCCGGCAAGAAGGGCGACGCCCTGACCCGGTTCAGCGAGGCGTTTCAGGAGAGCCTTTACCACCACCAGATCGCCATGCTCCGTCGCATGCCGTTCCTGGCCGGCGTGTCGCCCTGGATCCTCTACGATTTCCGGTCGCCGCGCCGGCCGCTGCCGGGCGTGCAGGACTACTGGAACCGCAAGGGGCTGCTGTCCGAGACCGGCCGCAAGAAGAAGGCCTACTTCGTCCTGCAGCGCTATTACCGGTTGATGGCGCGGCTGGCGAGGCGCTGAGCATGTTCTCCGGCGTGTTGCCGTTCGCGCTGTCGACCCTGACCACCGTCCTGCTGGTCGTTGATCCGATCGCCGCCGTTCCACTTTTTCTGACCATGACCGCCGCCGATCTCCCCGACCAGAAACGGCGCATGGCCATCCGCGCCGCCATCGCCACCGGCGTCATCCTGGCCTCGTTCGCCGCCGCCGGGAACGTCATCTTCCGCGTCCTGGGCATCTCGCTGGGCGCCTTTCGCATCGCGGGCGGCGCGCTGCTGTTCTTGCTGGCGGTCGACATGCTGCGCGCGCAGCGCTCGCGCCAGCGGACGTCGCCCGAGGAGGAGGCCGAGGGGGTGGGCCGCGACGACATCTCCATCTTTCCCCTGGCCATCCCCATGCTGGCCGGCCCGGGCGCCATCTCGACGGTGATGGTCCTGGTCTCGCGCGCCCATCAGGCCTGGCAGCTGGGCGTGGTGTTGGCCGCCATCGTCATCGCCGCCATCGCCTCGGCCGTCATCCTGTGCGGCGCCCTGCGCGTGGAAAAACGATTGGGCCGCACCGGCATGAACGTTCTCCAGCGGGTCATGGGCCTGATCCTGGCCGCCACCGCCGTCCAGTTCGTCGTCGACGGCGTGATCACGTTCTTGCCGACGGCCGCCGGTGGATCACCTCGCTAGACGCGTTACTTCGTCGTCAGGGTTTCTCAGGTCCGGTGCCAGCCGTGTAGTACCAGAGGAATGCCCGTGAGGAACCGGCTGGGACACATCGGCGATGGCCCGGATGAAATCCGGATCGGCGATGCGCGCCACCTCGGTCGCGGCCAGCAGGAACGCCCCCACGCCAAAGGGAGCCGTGGTGTCGGCGCTGGTGGCCGCCGGCGATGCGGCCACCGGTTGCACCCACCCCAGGTGGCCATCGCCGCGCACCAGCGCCGCCAGGCCCAGCCAGGCCCGACCGACGACCGGAAGAAACGTCGCGCGATCGAGGAGACCGTTGTTGATCCCCCAGGCCAGCGCATAGGTGAAGAATCCGGAGCCGCTGGTTTCGGGATTGGGGAATTCCTCCGGCTTCAGCAGATTGGCCCGCCACAGACCGTCGGCCGCCTGGGCGGCGACGACCGCCGTGCTCATGGTGCGCAGCAAGGCCACGTACTCGTCGCGGCGCGGATCGTCCAGCGGCAACACCTGCAGCACGCGGGCGATGCCGGCCAGCACCCAGCCGTTACCGCGCGCCCAGAAGTTCTCGCGGCGGCGATCGTCGCGGTACATGAGGCCCACCGCCGGCTCGAAGAGAAAGGCCACCGTGTCCCACCACATCTCGTGCAGCATGCGCAGGTAACGCCCGTCGCCGGTGGCCAGGGCCAGGCGGGCCAGCACCGGCGGCGCCATGAACAGCGCGTCCTGCCACCACCATTCGATGCGGCCGGCCACCGGGTTCTCCAGCAGCCCGTCGAACGACTGCCTGGCCGCGGCCAGCATGAAATCGGCGCCGGGCCGGGGATCCAGCAGATAGACGTCCAGGAAGGTCTGCGCGGCGCACTGATTGTCGGCGCGCGGGTGGCGCGGTGTCTCGGTCAGCGCAAAATCGCCGCACCAGGATTTCAACGCCTGCAGCAACAGCGGATCGTGCGTGGCCTGATAGGCCGCCATGACGCCCACCCATCCGGCGGCGTGGGTCCAGTCCTTGTCCGGTCCCATGCGCGGGATCTGCCAATGCGATACCTTCTTCACCTGGGCCAGAACCACGGAGTTTTCTGCCGGCATGACAGCCGCACTATAGTCCGGCGGCCACGACCTTTGACAATCAGAAGCGCAGCGTTAGGTTCTTTGCCGCCCCAAGCCAATCGATTTTTACCCTGAGGAGTCGCCCATGCAGAGCCGTTTCCTTCCCGACATCGTCCGTTACAAGTCCATGGACTCCGCCGCGTTGCGGGCGGCCTATCTGTTCGAGTCCGCGTTCGTCCCGGGGCGTATCGAGCTGTTCGGCGTCGACATCGACCGCGCCGTGATCGGGGGCGCCGTGCCGACCACCGAGCCGCTGACCCTGCCGGTGCCGGCCGAGCTGCGCGCCGTCAGCTTCTGCGACCGCCGCGAGCTGGGGATCATCAACATCGGCGGCCCGGGCAAGGTGCGCGCCGACGAGCAGACCTTCGCCGTCAAGCCGCGCGAGTGCGTGTACGTCGGCCGCGGCACCAAGAGCGTGGTCTTCGAGAGCGACAACGCGGCCACCCCGGCGGCGTTCTACATGGTCAGCTTTGCCGCCCACGCCATGTTCCCCACCACCCACGTCGGCCCGGACAAGGCGCGCATCAAGGAGATCGGCAGCGCCGAGCAGGCCAGCCGCCGCCGCCTTTACCAGTACATCCACCAGGAGGGCGTCAAGAGCTGCCAGCTGGTGATGGGATACACCGAGATCGAATCGGGCAGCGTCTGGAACACCATGCCGCCGCACACCCATACCCGCCGCTGCGAGATCTACATGTACTTCGACATGTCCGCCGAGGCGCGCATCATGCACTTCATGGGCACGCCGCAAGAGATGCGCACGCTGGTGGTCGCGGACCGCGAGATCGTCGCCTCGCCCGCCTGGTCGATGCACTTCGGCGCCGGCACGGCCAACTATCGATTCGTCTGGGCCATGGGCGGCGAGAACCAGGCCTTCGACGACATGGACGGGATCTCGGTCACCAAGCTGCGGTAGGGACGGGCGCCCGGCATATCCTATGAACGACGGCGACGCGCACGCCGGCTGCCCATCAGACTGATTGCTGCCAGCGCCAGTAACGACGACAACGGGGCGGTTTCCGGGGGCGCCGCGGTGCAGCTGCATCCATCCGAACCGCCTTTGGTTTCGATTGGACGGGCGTCACTGTCGGCGGACGCGTCGTCGGCGGGCCTTCCCACCTCCGGCTTATCCGGGCCACCGCCATCAACCACGGAGGAAACCTCGGCGGCGTCGGCTTCATCGCCGACGCCAGCATCGGTGACCTCGGCGTCGTCCGGAGCTGAATCGTTGGCCGCGCCATCAACGACCACTTCGTCTGAATTCGCGGTGTCGCCGAGGCTGGCGTCGGTCTGGCTTTCTGGGCCACCTTCACCAGCATCAGACACGCTGTCGGGGGCGCCGGCGTCAATGGCGGGTGGGCAGTTCGGCACAGGAACCTGCTTGCAGCCGGCCGGTTCTGCGCACGCGGCCACGGTACAGGGATCGCCATCGTCAGGACACGAAAGGGGCGTCCCACTCTTACAGAGTCCGTCCTGGCAGGTCTCCTGGCCGTTGCAAGTCAGCGTGTCGGCGCAGACCGTGCCGTTACTGGCAGGCAAGTCAGCCGGGCACACCGTCGCGGACGACTGACAGGTTTCTGCGACGTCGCATGTCCCGTGCGACGCACGGCAAACAACGGTCCCGGCGACAGCCGACGAAAGCGGCGTGCATTGACCGTCCTGCTGACCGCCCGCCAACAGGCTGCACGCCTGGCAGTCATGGGCATTGCCGCCACCGCAAGAAGACAAACAGCAGACCCCGTCGATGCAAAACCGGCTACGGCAGTCATTCGCCTTTGCACACGGTTCTCCCGGAGCCTTGCGCAAGCTGTTCAACTCGTAGGCATAAGTCGTCCCGGGCGGGTTTGTGACGCGAGGCCGGGCAATGGGCGCGCCCACCATCAATGTTGTGTCGGCCAGCCCGATGCTGCCGCCGAAGAAAGCGTCGTCGATGTTCATCGGCGACCGGACCGAGCCCACCGCAGTCCACGTGCCAGCGATTCTCTCGAGGATGAATGCGACTCCCGCGTGAACCGCCATTGATGACTGAAAAGGTGTGCCGTAGACGATGCGCGCGCCATCAACGGCGACGGCCCAGCCGGTCTCGCGATCGGTCCCGGCGAACGAGTGCGCCTGCCAGGTGCCGTTCGGCTTGTCGAAAACCAAGACGCGTCCCCCATGGTATGGAGTCGACGTCCCCCCACCGATGTTATAGACGGCCCCGGCCACCACGGTGTCTTCGTCGATGGCCAGCGAGCTACCAAGATTGTCCGCTGGCTGGGGATCGTCCGCCACCAGGCGGGTGGGCACCGACCAGCTGCTCCCCTGCCGCTCGTAGACATAGACCGCCCCGGCTTCCGCCACCCCATTCACTTGTTCATAGTCGGCGGCGATGGCCATCCGGGAGCCAGCGATGGCGACGCGCCAGCCGAAACCGTCGGCGCTGTCATTGGGCGGCCCGATGTCCGATTGTTTCGTCCACGTTCCTTGTGAAAGCACGTAGACGTTGACCGTTGCATCTGCCTGCGTGATCAACAAGGTGTCTCCGTCGATGCTCATGGAGTCCCCGAAGAAGTCCCCCTGGGCGGGGATCTTTTGCTGGAAGGTCCACGTGTCGCCCGCTCGCGCATAGACGTAGACTCCGCTGCCCCCCGCGACACCGTACGTGAAACTGCTGACCGCCAGGTGATCGGTGGAAAGCGCAATCGACTCTCCGAATTCGTCCGCCGGGCTGTCATCGGGCGGAAGCAGCGTCGCCACCCGCGTCCAGGCAGCGCCAGCACCTTGATAGACGTACACCACGCCGCGTGTTGGTTCGTGCGCCACCACGGCGGCGGCATTGCCCGCGACGCTTACCTGCAAACCGAACTGGTCATTGGCTTTCGAATCGGGCGACACCACCGTGATCGGCGCGCTGATGGTGATGGCGTCGTGGCGGCTGCCCATGAGGTCCATGACCGGCCTTGCATCGCCAGCACACCCGACAGGCGCCGGGGCAATCATCAACGCGATCCAAAGCCAGGCTCTCGGCAGGCGACGAAGAGAATTTTTCATTGTTCGATCCTGGGCGCCTGCGTACCACAGTACCTCGCAAAATGTCCGCAAACTCGTCTCGTCATTGATGGTCGGCGACAGCATTGGGTCACGGTGCCCAGCCCTGGCTGGCGCGACGCAGGATTCCCTCGCCGTCTCCCTGCGTCGAGACAGCGCCCGACCATATTCAATCTGGCTACGCCTGGAGCCCGTCGGTATGATGGCCCGGTCACGACTCCGGTCCATGGCCACCAAACAAGACCAGAGCCTGGAAGGATACCTGCCAACGGCCGAAGCCGGCGGTGATGGTGAGGCTGCGCGGCTGAACGCCTTCCTCGATTCCATCATCGACAACATCCCGACGATGGTGTTCGTCAAGGATGCGGTGACGCTGCGCTATGAGCTGTTCAACCGGGCGGGCGAGGAGCTGAGCGGATTTTCCCGCCACGATGTCTACGGCAAGGACGATACCCAGCTGTTCTCCAAGGAGGTCGCGGCGTTCTTTCAGGAAAAGGACCGCGAAGTCCTGCGCGGCGGGCGCCTGCTGGACATCCCGGAGGAGCAGATCGAGACCAAGGCCGGCACGCGCTGGCTGCACACCAAGAAGATCCCCATCCTGGACCCCGACGGTACGCCCCGGCACCTGCTGGGCATCTCCCTGGACATCACCGATCGCAAGCTGGCGGTGGAGGGGTTGCAGAAAGCCCACGAGGAGCTGGGGGCCCGGGTCCTCGAGCGCACCCGCGAGCTGGTGGACGCCAACGCTCAGCTGCAGCGCGAGATCGACGAACGCCGCCGCACCGAGGCGGCCCTGCGGCAAGCGGAGCAGCAGCTGCGCCACGCCCAGAAGATGGAGGCGGTGGGGCGGCTGGCCGGCGGGATCGCCCACGACTTCAACAACCTGCTGTCGGTGGTGATGAGCTATGCGGCGATCCTGGCCGCCGGAGTGGACCCCAGCACCCAGCTGGCCCAGGGACTGGAAGAGATCAGGAAGGCGGGGGATCGCGCCGCGGTTCTCACCCGACAGCTGCTGGCCTTCAGCCGGCAACAGGTCCTGGCGCCCCAGGTGGTCAACCTGAACCAGGTCATCGGTCGCATGGACAACATGCTCCGCCGGGTCATCGGCGACGACATCGAGCTCGTGACCCAGCCCGCCGCCGACCTGGGCTGCACCAAGATCGATCCCGGCCAGCTGGAGCAGGTGGTCATGAACCTGGTGGTGAACGCGCGTGATGCGATGCCCGACGGCGGCAAGGTCAGCATCGCGACGTCCAACGTCGATCTTGATCCGGACCACCCTGCCCTGCACGCGGGCCTGGCGCACGGCTCGTACGTGGTCCTGGCGGTGACCGACACCGGCGTCGGCATGGACGAATTGACCCAGTCCCGCGTCTTCGAGCCATTCTTCACCACCAAGGAGCGCGGCAAGGGCACCGGACTGGGCCTGTCGACGGTGTTCGGCATCGTCCAGCAGAGCGGCGGTCACGTGGCCGTCGAGAGCGCGCCGAACGCCGGCGCGACGTTCAAGGTCTACCTGGCCCGCACCGACGATGTCGCCGCCGCCGGGCCGGACCCGCCACCCGTCGCGCCGTCAAGCCGCGGCACCGAGACGATCTTGCTGGTCGAGGACGAGCCGCTCGTGCTCGAGCTCGCGCACTGCACTTTGGAGCAGCTCGGCTATAAAGTCTTGCCT
>DATLVT010000549.1:0-4549 GCA_035577105.1 Polyangia bacterium | reverse complement strand
TGGGCAGAGCCCCCGACCCGATCGCCGACGAGACGATGCTCCAGATCTGAAAACCCGTCAGGCTGGTGCCTTGAGACGTGGACGGGACCGAGATCGATCTGGCGAACCGCACCTGGTTCGCGACGTGGCCGCCGAACCGATCGTCGAAGAGCGTGTTCATCCCCCAGTACGGCGAGCCTCCCAGGTTACTGGCCAGGTCTGTCAGGATGCTGGGAGCGTTGTTGTTCGACCAGTCGCCGTACCAGATGTAATAGACGTTGACCGTCCCCGTCATCACCCGCCCACCGTTGTAGACGATGCCGTGGCTGCCGATCGGCGTCTGGGGCGTCTGGATCGTCGCAGCCGCCGGGCCCGCCGCGGTGCTGCCGCCCGCGCCCGCGCCCGCGGCGGCGCCGGCACCTGTCGCCGGTTGGAGGGCAGCGCCGCGGGTTCGCATCACGACCTTCCGGGGCGAGACGGCCCCGCTCCCGCTGGCGGCGCCCAAGCTCGACGCAATTTCCACGACGTCACCGGACTCTGCCGACCCGATCGCCGCGCCCGCGGCAGCGATCGAATTCTCCGCTGCCTGCGCGGTTGGAGCCGGGCGAGGCTGATCCTCCGACGAGTCCTTGCCCTCGCAGCCGAGGCCGGCCGTCACCATGAAAACGCCCAGAAGCCAATGTCCCCACCTGAATGCCGGTCCGCGCGTCACAGTCCGTTTCATGAAGCCGCTCCCCTGGGCCGAGATAGCCCAACGCCTCAAACCCGCCGGGCGACGTGGCTGCGCAATTTTTCCGGCGCGCGGCGCCCAGACGATGGAGAGGCGTGAGGCGCGCTAAGCTGGACGACACATGGCCGCCTCCACGATGCCCGACTGGTTGGTGCCGATGGCCGCCACCCTGACCGCCCAGCGCTTCAGCGGCCCGCAGTGGTTGTTCGAGCGCAAGTTCGACGGGATCCGCCTGCTCGCCTACAAGCACGGAGATGACGTGAAGCTCTACTCCCGCAACCAGCTTCCCCAGCACCTGCCCGCCGTCGCGGCGGCGGTGGCGCGCCTGCCCGCCCGCGAGCTGATCCTGGACGGCGAGATCCTGTGGGACACCTCGGCGTACCACGTGTTCGACCTGCTCTGGCAAGACGGCGAGAACCTGTGCGAACGACCGATCGAACAGCGGCTGGAGGCGCTGGCCAGGCTCCCTTTCACCACCCCGCTCCTCCACGTCGAACGGCTGGACGAGGCAGAGCCCTGGCTGCGCGCCGCCGCAGAGGGATGGGAAGGCGTGATCGCCAAGCGTTGTGGCTCGTCGTACGAGCACCGGCGCTCCCCCCACTGGCTGAAGATGAAGATCGAGGCCTCGCAGGAGCTGGTGGTGGGCGGCTTCACCGATCCGCAGGGCAAGCGCGCCGGGCTGGGCGCGCTCCTGGTCGGCTACTATGACGGCGATGATCTGGTCTTCGCCGGCAAGGTGGGCACCGGGTTCGACAACGCGACGCTGGTCGCGCTGCGGGCCAAGGTCGATGCGCTGGAGATCGACACCTCCCCCTTCACCCGCGCCGTCGGCCTGCCGCGCCTGCGCGCCCACTGGGTGAAACCGGAGCTCGTCGTGCAGGTGGCCTTCATGGAGTGGACCAGGTACGACAAGCTTCGCCACCCGCGCCTGATCGGCATTCGCGCCGACAAGCGCGCGCGCGAGGTGGTGCGCGAGCGGCCATGATTGGACGATGACGGTCTGACAATGATGATCAGCCACCCGGAGAAGGTCCTGTTCCCCCAGGACGGCATCACCAAGGGCGACCTGGCCGCTTACTATCAGCAAGTGGCGCCCGTGATGCTGCCGCACCTCCGCCAGCGACCGGTGACCATGGAGCGCTATCCGTCCGGCATCCACAAGAAGGGCTTCATCCAGAAAGACGTGTCAAAGGGCTTCCCGGCCTGGCTGGAGCGGATCAACGTGCCCAAGCACGGCGGCACCGTGAACCATCCCCTGATCAATGACGAGCGCGCCCTGCTGTGGATGGCCAACCAGAACTGCGTCACGCCGCACATCTGGAACCGCCGGGCGCCCGATCTGATGCATCCCGATCTCTGCGTCTTCGACCTGGATCCCGAGCACGACGATCCGGCGGTTCTGCGCGCCGCCACCCTGGCCGTGCGTGACCTGCTGGCAGAGCGCGGCCTGCGCAGCTGGGTGAAGACCTCCGGCTCGAAAGGTTTTCACATCGTCGCGCCGCTTGCCGACACGGGCCGCGCCGATGTCGAGCGCGTGGCGGCCTTCGCCAATGAGCTGGCGCTGGAGCTGGTCCGTCGCGATCCCGCCCACCTGACGGTCGAGTTCAGCAAGGCCGATCGTGGTGGCCGGATCTTCGTCGACACCGGGCGCAACAACTGGAGCGCCACCTTCGCCGCGCCCTACGCCGTCCGCCCCAGGGCCGGCGCGCCCGTGTCCGCGCCCTGCACCTGGGAAGAGGTCGAACGCGGCACGGCCGCCCCGCGCACCTTCCATCTGCGCAACCTCCCCGCCCGGATCGCCGACGCCGGAGACATCTGGGCGGACATTTACGAAAAGCCGTCGACGCTGCCCTAGCCGGACCCGCGGATCGCGCTGAACCGTCCGCCTCCGTGGAGGTCATTGTTCACTGTCCGTTCGTTGCGGGGGACCGTGGTCACCAGGCACGCGGCTGCCAATCGATGGCCATGATGACAGCAAGACGGCAGCAGGTTTCGGGGTGGCAGGCGTCCCTGTGCTGCTGGCTGTGCGCATGCTCAATGGCACCGAGCAACACGCCCAAGAACGGGCCGGACGGCGCGGCCCCCCCTGCCGACAGCGGGTCCGGCGCCGGCTTGGATGCGAAGGACGGCACCGGCGGGCCCGCGATCGACGCCGCCGACGACGCCGCCGCGGCGCCGAATGACGCCGGCCCCGACACCATCGCGGCCGCGGATACCGGCCCGCCTGGGGCTGTCGCCAGCTGGCCGCAGGCCGGCGGCCCCGATGGCACGTTCCGCGTGAACGGGGAAGGCGCCCCCACCACATGGAGCGTCGCCGCCAACAAGAACATCCTCTGGCGCACCAACCTCGACAACGAAGGCCAAGGGGGCATCGCCATCGCCGGCGATCTGCTGTTTCTGACGACGTTCCTCCCCTTCTCCGGCAGCAGGACCAGCCTCTCGATCGAAGGCTATGCCATCGATCGGATCACCGGGACCATCAAGTGGCGGACCAGGCCGCTGGTGGGCAACGGCGAGGTCAGCTGGATGGCGGACCAGTACAGCGACGCCACCTCGTGGACGCCGGTCACCGACGGGAAATACGTCTGGTTCTTCAATTCGGCGGGCCACATGGGCTGCTGGGACGTCGCCGGCACTCCGAACGCGGCCGGGATCCTCGCGCCGATCTGGGAAGGCGATTTCGCCGGGCAGGAGATGCCCTTCCCTTTCAACCGCCAGCACGAACCGTTCATGACCGGCAACGACCTGGTGATCCTGTCGCCGCTGGGCAAGGGCATCGGCGATCCCGCCGGGAAGACAGCCGGGTGGCACTATCTGCACGGCATCGACAAGATGACCGGCAAGACAACCTGGGCGGCTGACGACGCGTCGACGTTCTACAACACCGCCGTCATGGGAAAGCTACCCGACGGCACCCCCGCGGTCGTGCATGGGCGCGGCGGACCGCACGGCGTCCTGGAGACGCCGGTCGGTCTCAGCATGACCAGCCTGGCGCCGGGCAGCATGGGCAAGTCGCTGTGGCAGTACCGGGCCGCCAAGGCGCCCATGTGCAACGGCGGCGCCGGGTGCGCCGGCGGGGGCGCCACCGCGCTGTACACGATGAGCTGGGACGGAAAATATGCCTACTGGTTCACCGAGCCGCCCGACGAGGCGCTGAGTGTCCTCGATGCAACCACCGGCAAACTGGTGCACAGCTGGCCGCTCGCCAAGCTGGCCGACATCCGTCGCTGGGACCCGACGACCGGCAAGTACCTGTCGATGAACGGGGTCAACATCAACACCACCGCCGACTGGACTTACACCGGCACGATGCACGTGGTGCCCAGCTGGCACGCGAACATCGTCGCCAACGGCTATGCCTGGTTCCTGACCGTCACCAACAACAACGACCGCTGGGCCGGGACCCACACCGGTCCTCCGCACAGCCTGGGCAGAGTCAACGTCGAGACGGGCAAGGTCGAATATCTCGAGCTTCCGGTCGGCGTCCAGCGATCGCCGACCGCGCCCGAGCAGCTGGTCTATGGCAGGAACGTCGCGACGACCGCCATGGACAGCAAGGGCAACGACGTGGCCATGGACAACGTGCGGTCGCACACCGACGGCTGGTCGATCCCCGCGTTCTATGCCAGCCCGGTCATGATCGGGAACAAGCTCTATTTCGGGACCACCCTGGGGATCACCTACGTCATCGACGCCAGCGCGAAGGTCCTCGACGAGACCGCCATCCTTGGCTACGGCGATCTGGGACCGCTGGGTCAAACCTGGAGCCTGGCTGCCCCCAGCTTCGCCGGCGGCGTCCTGTACCACCACAGCAGCAAGCAGGTGGTCGCCATCCGCCCC
>DATLVT010000548.1:0-4655 GCA_035577105.1 Polyangia bacterium | reverse complement strand
GGGGCCGGCGTGAAAGGCAGCCGCCGCCAGCGCGGTGTGCTTGCCCGCCGCAAGCGCCACGTTCGACTGGAAGATCGTGTCGCCGCTGTCCATCGCCACGATGTACGCGCCGGGCTCCAGGCCCAGCTCGATGGTGTTGCCGGGCGGCTTGCGCAGCTCGGCGACCAGGGCGCCGTTCGCCTCGCGCACGGTGATCCTGCCGCCCAGCTCGGGCGTCAGCACCAGGCCCGACTGCGTGCCGCGCACGTCGGTCACCACCATGTCGCCCGTGCCGCTGAGGTCGAACTCGTACGCGGCGTGTTGCGGCCCCGCCTGCGAGCGCTCCGTGCGCGCCAGGGTTTCTTGCGAGGCGAACTGATACGCCTCCTGCAGCGTGACCCGCCGGTCCTGGTTGACGTCGGCGGCGCCGCGCAGGCCCGACAGCAGATAGTAGGTGAAGTACGACGCGGCGATGCGGTCGGATTCCTGCGCGCGCTCATCGGCGGCGCTGGAGGTCAGGAAGGCGTGGCCGCGCATGTCGGCCGAGGCGTCGAGCAGGAACGGCGCCCGCTTGCTGCCGCCCTTGCGGCGGGTGAACGCGCCCGACGCGCACGAATCCAGGATCACCACCCGCAGATCGGCGGGGACGTGCTGGACGCGCGCCCGCAGGTCGTCATAGGCGATCCGATCGCGGCCGACCATCAACCCGTCCTCGTCGGAGTGGCCCGAGTAATACACCAGCAGCTCGCTGCGAACGCCGGCCGCGGCGCCCGCGCGCAGCCGCTGCTCGATGTCGGCGAACGCGCTGTCGAACGCGGCGCGGTTGGCGGTCGACACGAACACGACGTCCTGGGGGGCGACCCCGCCCAGGGTCTGCAGCACGCGCCCCACCGCGCGCGCATCGCTGGCGGCGTAGCGCAGCCGCGCGCGGGACGGGCCGCCGTCGTCGACGCCCGCCAGCAGCACGAAGCGGCGCATGCGCACCGTGGGTCCAGGTGCGGGCGCCGCCGGCGCGGCGAGCGCGGCAGGGGCCGGCAGCAGGAGGCCCAGCAGGCCGGCGGCGAGGGAGAGCGATGGCAGCGTGGCGGCGCGGGCGGGCAGCGGACGGCGGGTGGTCATGGCGACTCCTTCTTTCCGGCGGACGGCTTGTCCAGCGCCAGCGAGATCTGTTCGAACCCGGGCGGCAGCGTCAGCGCTTGCCTGCGCGCCGATGGCTGTGCCGCCAGTGCGCGCGCGGCGTCCAGCGCCGTGGTGACGGAGAACGGCGCGGCGGCCCGCACCAGGAAGAAACGTTCGAAGTCGGGCGCGTCGTCCAGCTCGTACGAGGAGGGGAGGCGGATCTCGCCGGCGATCTGCAGCGACGCCGCCGGTCCGTCCTGCTTCTCGGGCCAGTGCAGGGTCACCTTGCCGGCGCCGTCGATCGACAGCAGCACGCCATAAGCGCGTTCGCGGTTGCGATAGGCCAGTTGCACCAGATCGCCGCGCGCGGCGCGCGCGCCGTCGGCCAGCGACTGGTTGGCGGCTGGGCCGTGGCGATAAACGAACAGCCGCGGCGTCGGGGAGGCGGGGCCGCCCTTCTCGAGGATGATCTCCGGCGCCTCGCGAAGGTGGTGGGTCCCGCGCCCGTCGGGGAGGCCGGACACCATCACGAACAGCACCAGCGCCGCGCCGCCCGCCAGGGCGAGCGGCGCGCCCCACAGGAACGCCCGCCTGCGCGCCGGTTGTTCGGCGGCGGCCGCTGTGGCGGCCCGCCGGCGAATCGCCTCCGCGGCCTGCGCCGCCGGGCGCTGGGCCAGCAGCTCGCGGTTGGAGGCGGCGACCGCCGCCAGGATGTCGTCGGGCGAGCGCCCCTCGGCGGCCAGGCGGCGCCGCACGTCGGCGGCGGCCGCGGCGTCCAGCTCGCCCAGGGCCAGCCGTTCGAGCAACCAGTCCGGCACGCTTCGCTTGTCTCGCTGCATGACTACACTCCTTCCAGCTCGGCCAGACGTCCCTTCAAACCGCGCAGGCGCTTGCGCACGCCCGACACCGACAGCCGCGATTCGCGCGCCACCTCCTCCAGCGTCATGCCGTCAACCAGGTGCATGAACGCCAGGCTGCGCGTCGACGCCGCCAGGGGATCGCCGCTGCCGAACAGCTTGCCCAGCAGGATGCGCGCCAGCGCGCGCGACTCGGCGTCACCTCCCGGTTCGTCGGCCTGCGCGATGCGCAGGGCCAGGTCTTCGTCGTCGTGCGCGTCCTCGGGCCGGCGGCGCTCGCCGCGCATCCGGTTCAGGCAGACGTTGGTGGCCACGCGCAACAGCAGCGCGCCGGGCGCGTCGTCGTGCAGGCGATCCTCGTTTCGGATCAGAGACACGAACACGTCGTGCATGGCGTCCTCGGCCTTGGCCGGGTCGCGCAGCATCGTGCGGCAGCGCCTCAGGACCATCGGTCCGTACCGTAGATAGTGACTTTCGACGTCCAGCGCCAAGGTTGGTTTGCCTCCCTCATACACCCCTCAACACCGGCCCGCGCCGAAAGTGTCACCGGGGGACGAAAAAGGAAAAAGATCGCTCGGCCGCTGCGCGTTCTGGCTCTGTTGTTCTACGCCCTAGAACTGCCAGCCGGCGCCCACGCGCAGGTGCACGTCGGCGTCGCCGGTGTGCAGATCGTGGGCGTCGGGGCCCAGGTCTATGCAGAAGCTGACGGAGTCGCCGTGACAGTCCTTGAACGGGTCGTCGGTCCGGACATAGGACGAGCTGGCGAGGGCGACGTTGGTTCCCACGCCGGCCAGGACGGTGGGTCCCCACGACGTCCGGTACTGGTAGGCCAGCTCGGCGTGAGCGAAGGGCAGGGTGCCGTGGGCCCAGTCATTGATGGCCAGGAAAGGGCCCCCGGCCACCGTCAGCGCGTGGGCCCGGTTGGATGATTGCAGCACGGCCAGACGCCCCACCCCCAGCAGTGAATACGAATCATGGTAGTTGCCGCCGGGGAAGCGGACGCTGCCGGTGACCTCGACCGACACGCGCCGGGTCAGATCGCGGGCGACGGTGATCCCCAGCTCGGGACTGGGCAGGCTCGCCCAGGAATCGTGCATCCCCACCAGGCTGGTCTCGCCGCGCACGGTCCAGCGCGGCGGCGCGGGCGCGGCCGCATCGGTGGCACGGGCGACGGTCGGTGCCGTGGCGCCGGCATCGGCGTCGGCGGCGGCGCTCGCGGCGCTGGCGGCGCGGTTGGCGCCCAGCATACCCGCGATGGCGAGGACAGAGAGGATGGCGATGCGATCCTTCATGACGTTCTCCTGCCTGGACCCATTACAAGGTCGATGCCAACAGGTGGTCCGGCAGGGCGCCGCCGAAAAGCCGCGAATTTCTGGCGTCGGCGGCCGCCGGCGCGGACGGGACGCCTGGCAGGTGTGCGGATCTGTCAGCGGTTCAACGCAAACCGGTGGCCGGTCTGACAGGTCCGCGTCCGCGTCCGTCTCTCAGAACCGTCGCCGTCGGTCAGGGGATCAACTTGGCGATCTCGCTGCCGGCAAGCAGGAAGGCGCCCACGCCGTAGGTCTCGGTCTGGTTCATGCTGGCCGGGGCCGGGCCGGCGCCGATCTGCTGGACGTAGCCCAGCATGCCGCTGGCGTCGACGTGGCTGACCAGACAGTCCCACCCCTTGTGAGCGGTATCCAGGTAGGTCGCCTTGTCCAGGATTCCGTGGTTGATGCCCCAGCTCATCCCGAACGTGAAAAAGCCGGTGCCGCTGGTCTCGGGGTTGGGAATGGCGCCGGCGTTCAGGAGATTCGACCGCCAGCAACCGTCGGTGCCTTGCACCTTCTTCAGAGCGCCAGCCATGTCCTGGATCAGCTTCACGAAGTTCGGGCGCTTGGCGTCGTCCTGGGGCAGGTACTCGAGAATCCGGGCGGCGCCCGCGATCACCCATCCGTTGCCGCGCGCCCACTGGGCCCCCCGCGAATTGTTGTCGCGGAACATGAGGCTGGACGAGTTGCTCCACAGAAAGGCGTAGGTGTCCCAGTACAGCGTGTTCATCTTGTCGAAGTACTTCTTGTCGCCGGTGATGGCGCCCAGGCGCGCAAAGCCGGGCGGCACCATGAACAGAGCGTCCTCCCACCACCATTCCACGCGTCCGGCGGTGTTCTGGCCCAGCATCTGGTCGAACGACATCTTGGCGTTGTTGACCATCACCATGTTGGCGGGGACCGGATCCAGCAGGTACGTGTCGAAGAACGTCTGCGCCGCGCACTGATTGTCGCCGCGCGCGCCCGCGCCGCCCGACAGGTTCCACTGCGGCGTCGCCCAGGTCTTGATGGCGTCCAGGTACTTTTGATCCTTGGTCGTCTTGTAGGTGGCCATGATCCCGGTCCACATGGCGCCGTGGGTCCAGTCCTTGGCGCCACCGGCGCGCGGCACCTGCCAGTCGGCCACCTTGCGCATCATTGTCACCACCGCGGCGCTGAGGGGGCCGTTGCCGCCGTCGGGCGGCGGGGTCGCGTCGCTTCCGCCGCTTCTGTCGGTGGCGGCGTCGACGACGGTGCCGCCGGTGCCGGGTTGCGGCCCGGTGTCGCCGCTCGCGTCGATCACGGCGCCGCCCGATCCGTTGCCGCCGCTCCCCGCTGCGTCGGTGGTCTGCACGCCGCCGCTGCCGCCGCTGCCGTTACCGCCGCTGCCATTGCCGCCGCTGCCGTTGCC
>DATLVT010000547.1:0-2464 GCA_035577105.1 Polyangia bacterium | reverse complement strand
CATTGGCCACAGCTAGTTGACGCTAGAGGCCCCGGGAGAGGCGGGGGCTGCTCAGCTGGCCATCTGCAACAGCTTGGACAGCTTGGTGGCCAGGTTGGGATCGCCCGTCACCTTCAGCTTGCCGCTGAAGAAGAGGCTCATCGCCGCCTGCATGCCGCCGTCGATCATCGACCGGAAGTCGGCATCCGTGGCCTCGATGGTGCACTGGGGGGTGCCGGCGGCGCCCTGCACGCAGGTGGGCGGCGTCGAGAGCAAATCGACGGTCCAGGTCCCGCCGTCGTCGCCGCTGATCTTGAACAGGTACACAGCCGCCACGTCCTTGGCTTTTTCGGGGCTGACCTTCAAGACATCGGGGACTTTCTGATCAAAGAACGCCTTCACAGACGTGGCCATCGGAACCTCCGCTTGGGATGATAGTTACTTCCTGGGACGATCGGCATAGCGCTTGGCGACTTTCTCAGCGTATCCCGGTTTGTCGACCTGCGCGACGCGGGAGATCGACAGCGCCCCGGCCGGGACGTTGCCCGTCACCGTCGTCCCGGCGGCGATCACCGCGCGCTGGCCGACGCGCACCGGCGCCACCAGCTGCGAGTCGGAGCCGATGAAGGCGTTATCCTCGATGATCGTCGAAAATTTCTCGTAGCCGTTGTAGTTGCAGGTGATGGTCCCGGCGCCCACGTTGACCTTCTCGCCGATGATGGCGTCGCCCAGATAGGTCAGGTGGTTGGCCTTGCTGCCCCGGCCGATGGTGGTCTTCTTGGTCTCGACGAAATTTCCCACGTGGACGTCGGGGCCAAGGTTGGTCCCCGGGCGAAGGTGCGCGAAGGGGCCGATGATGGCCTTTTCGCCGATCACCGATTCGGTGGCCACACAGTATGGTTTGATCTGCACGCCCGGACCGACGTCGGTGTCGGTCAGCACGACGCCGTCGTCGATGCGTGTCCCGGCCCCCACCCGCGTCCGGCCGCGCAGCGAAACATTGCGGCCCAGCTCGACGTCCTCGCCCAGCTGAACGTCGGGTTCGATGCTGGTCGACGCTGGATCACGAAAGGTGACGTGGGCCATCCAGGCGCGGTTGATGCGCGCCCGCATCACGGCCTCGGCGTCGGCCAGCTGCTGGCGATCGTTGATCCCCGAGACGTCGCGGTGGTCGGCCTCGATCCCGGCCACGCCGATGCTGCGCGCCGCCTGGGCCACGATGTCGGTCAGATACAGCTCGCCCTGGGCGTTGCGGGCGTCCAGCTTGGCCGTGGCCTGGCGCAAGAACGCGGCCGGCGCGGCGTAGATGCCGGCGTTGATGTCGCCGATCCGCAGCTGCTTCGCCGAGGCGTCCTTTTGCTCGATGACGCCGACGATGCGGCCCTTCTTGTCGCGCAAGATGCGCCCGTACCCGGTGGGATCGGGCGGCTGCGCCGTCACGATGGCCAGGCACTGGTCCTCGCGTGCCTTTGCCACCAGGGCCAGGAGCGTGGCGCGCGTCAGCAGGGGGACGTCGCCGTAGACGATGTAGACGATGCCGGCAAAATCACCGAGGGCGGGCAGCGCCAGTCGAACGGCGTGCCCGGTCCCGCGCTGGTCAGCCTGTTCCACCACGCGCAGGCCACCCGGACCGAATCGTGCCGCCAGATCAGCCTCGACCGCCTCGCGCTGGTGGCCGAGCACGGCGATGATCGGATCGGCCCCCATCTCGCGCGCCAGGGCCACCGGGTAAGCGACCAGCGAACGCCCCAGCACGGCGTGCAGCACCTTGGTGCGCGCCGACCGCATCCGCGTCCCTTTTCCAGCGGCAAGCACGATGGCCGCCAGTCCCGAATCTTTCGTCACCTTCTGCTTACTTTTGGCGCCCATGCGTCAGGGAGCTACTAAATCACGACCGCTTACAAAGTCCACTGCCCGTATCGACGGAGCGATGAGGTGTAGAATCCGCCAATCCAGGGGGATATGTCCGGCTACGTCCTTATTGTCGAGCGCGATCCCGATTTGCAGCGAAAGATGGGCGACGCGCTCAAGGAGGCGGGCTATGAGCTGGCCTCCGAGGGGGAGATGGCGTGGGCGCAGCGAAGCATCGCGGTGCGGGCACCGGACGCCATCGTCATCGGCAGCCCGGTGGACGACGGGGAGGGATTTCGTTTTGCCGACGAGCTTCGCCGCGCGCCCGACACGCGCCGGACGCCGATCGTCTTCGTGACCAGCCGTTTTCGCGGCGCCAACCACCGCGCGGAGGCACGGCGGCGATTCGCGCCCGCCGAGTACCTGGAGACACCTGTCCAGACCGGCGAGCTGCTCGCGCGCCTGGCCGCGCTGATCTCCCCGTTGCGCGAGAGCGAGTCGCCACCATCCGCCACCGGCGCTGGCGCCGTCGCCACCGCGGGCGCCCGTGACGCCGCTGTCCCCCCGCGCGATCCGGATCAACAGCGCGAACGTCGCGAGGTCGAACGCCGCGCCAAGCAACTGGACGCCGACG
>DATLVT010000546.1:0-7190 GCA_035577105.1 Polyangia bacterium | reverse complement strand
TGGATCCAGGGCGGGCGGCCGACGCCGTCGACCGGCAACACCGCCGCCGTGGAGCCGCCGCGGGCGGAGGCCTGAGCGCGCGCGTCCCCCGCCGCCATGGACACCTACGGTCGTCTGTATCAGCACATCCTCTATCCACTGTGGGAGGGCGTGCTGCGCGGCCGTCCCACCCTGGAGCGGCTCCGCTATCTGGAGAAGACGCAGTGGCGATCCCTGGATGAATTGACCGCCATCGCCGCCGGCGATCTGCGCCGCCTGTTGCGCCACGCCCACGCCAACGTCCCGTTCTATCGCAAGCGATTCGACGCGGCGGGCGTCGGCCCCGACGACGTGCGCGGCGCCGACGATCTGTCCCGGCTGCCCATCACCACGCGCGACGAGGCGCGGGCCGGCGTCGACGAACGGGCTGCCACGGCGGGAGCCACCGTTGACATCCGCAAGGCCACCAGCGGGACGCTGGGCTCGCCGCTGACGTTCGGGTACGACCTGGATTCGGAGTACTGGCGGCAGGCCATCAAGCTGCGCGGGTACGGGTGGGCCGGGTATCGCCCCGGGCTGCGCACCCTGCATTACTGGGGCGCCGGGGCACCGAACACGTCGCGGCTCAAGCGCGCCAAGATCACCGTCGATCACACCCTTCGCCGCGAACGCTACATCGACTGCGGGCGGCGCTCGCCCGAGGACCTGCAGCGCGTGGTCGATGCCATCATCGATTACCGGCCGGAGCTCATCTTCTGTTACAGCCAGGCGGGCGTCGATCTGGCCCGTTTCGTGGTGGCCGGCCAGCACCGGCGCTGGGAGACCATCCCGGTCATCTGCGGCGCCGAGCGCCTGCTGCCCACCGATCGCGCGGTCATGAACGAGGCATTCGGCCCCGACGTCTTCGAGACCTACGGTTCGCGCGAGGTCATGCTGATGGCCACCGAGTGCGCGGCCCACGACGGCCTGCACGTGTCGATGGAGAACCTCATCGTCGAGGTGGTGGTCCGGGAGGGGCCGGGCGCGCCGCGCACCGCCCAGCCGGGCGAGCTGGGCGAGGTGGTGGTCACCGATCTGCACAACTTTGGAATGCCGTTCATTCGCTATGCCACGGGCGATCTGGCGGTGGCGGCGCCGCCCGGGATCTGCTCGTGCGGGCGCGTTCACCCGCGGCTGGCCACGGTGGAGGGGCGCGTGACCGAGACGCTGCTGGACGCCGCCGGCAACCGGGTCAACGGGCTGGTCTTCAACGTCGTGATCGCCCACCTGGCCCACGCCATCCGTCGTTTCCAGGTGGTGCAACACCGCGATCGCTCGATCACCTTGCGGATCGTGCCGACGGAGACCTACGACGCCGGGATCGAGAATGTCCTGCGCCAGACCTGGCAGCGGTACCTGGCCGGCGTGGCGGTGACCATCGAACGCGTCGACGACCTGCCCATCGCCAAGAGCGGCAAGCGGCAGGTCGTCACGGTGGAGCGCTGATGCGCGCGCTGGTGGTGGCGTACGTGTTTCCGCCCACCGGCGGCGCCGGCGTGGGGCGGCCGCTGAAGCTGGTCAAGTACCTGGGGCACCACGGCGTCACGGTGTCGGTGCTGACCGCCGCCAACCCCTCGGTGCCGATCATTGACCACTCCCTGGAGCGCGACGTTCCGGAAGGCACGGAGGTGCAACGGGTCCGGACGTTCGAACCCAGCTACAAGGTCAAGCAAGCCGGGTGGACCGCGGCGGCCAGGCAAGGCAAGAACGGCGACAGCGGTTCAGACGGCGCCCAGGCGGCGCAGGCCGCCCAGGCAGGGGGCGCCCTGGGCGCGGTGAAATCGGCGCTGCGCCGGGCGGCCATGTCGGTGGCGCGCCAGGTCTTGATTCCCGACCCCCAGGTCCTGTGGCAGCCGGCAGCGATGGCGGCGCTGGCCGGGCGACTGGTGCGCGGGCGCGACGACGTGCTCTTCATCAGCGCGCCGCCGTTTTCGCAGTTCATGCTGGCGCCGCTGGCCCGGCTGCGTCCCGGCGTGGCGGTGGTGCTGGATTATCGCGACGAGTGGAGCACCGTGCGCGAGATCTACGAGATGAACGCCACCCTGCCCGCCCGCGCCGGCGCCGCGCTGGAGCAAGCGGTGCTGCGCAGCGCGCACGCCGTGACCACCGCGACCGAGGCCTTCCGCACCAACCTGCTGCAGCGATTTCCCTTCCTGCGGCCCCAGCGCGTGTTCGCCATCCCCAACGGATACGATCCCGATGACTTCCCGGAGACCCTGCCCGGCCCGCCGCCGCGCTTTGCCGCCGACCGGAAGTTCGTCATCACCTACGCCGGCACGGTCTTCCGTCTGACCAGCGCCCGCGGGTTCCTGGGCGCCATCCGCCGCCTGCACGCCGCCGATCCGGCGCTGGCCAAGCTGCTGGAGGTGCGGTTCCTGGGGCGCATCGTCGACACCGAGGCCGACGCCTTCGAAGGGATGGAGGCGCTGGGCGTGCGGCGCGAAGGCTACGTGCCGCACGAACGGGTGATCGCCGAGCTGGGCGCCACCGACCTGGCGCTGTGCATTCTGGACGACGCGCCCTTCGTCGAGCGGATCTACCCGGCGAAGATCTTCGAGCTGATGTACCTGGCCCAGCAGTTCGGGCGCCCCTGCCTGACCCTGGCCGGGCCCGGCGTGCTGGCCGATCTGGTGACCCGCCATCGCGTGGGCGCGCTGATCGGACCGCGCGACGAGGCAGCCATCGCCGCCTATCTCGCCCAGCTGCTGACGGCGTTTCAGGCGGGCGAGCTGCCGCCGCGGCCGGCGCCCATCGGGATCGAACGCTTTCACCGCCGGCAGCTGGCCGGCGAATTTGCCGAGGTCTTCGCCCGCGCCCGACGCTGGGCGGCCGACGAACCAGACGCCCCGGTTGACGACGACCCCACGCCCATCGACGACGGTGCCGGCGGCGAGAGCGTGACGCCCCGACCCCCGCCCTCCAGCAGCGGCGGCCGGACCTGACAGCGCCTAACCGACGACGACCACGCCCAGGCTCTTGTCGTCGCCGATCTCGCGCGCCGCGCGCTGAAGCTCGCCCACCAGGGTCTTGCCCTGCCTGCCAACCACGGCCACGCCATCGACCAGCCGCAGGACGGCCATCGGGTTGCCGGGCTCGATGCCGGTCAGGCCGGTGAGGTCGACGAGCACCTGCGGAAATCGCCGGTCCATCCGGCGCAGGGCCAGTTGCAAGGAGAGGACCGCCGTCGAGGCATCCGGACAGGCAGGCGGAACCACCAGCGTTGGGCCGGCCTGGCCAGGAACAGGCCGCAGCGACGGAGCGTGCTGGCCGTCGCCCAGGCGGAGCGCGTCTTCGGAAGCGTCGTCCCACTGTCTCCAGGGCGGCACCACCGCGGCCTGGCGCTGCTGAAAAGGAAACAGCGCGCGCCCCAGCCGCACCAGCAGCGGCACCAGATCGCGACTGCCGGGCGTCGGGAGAAAACCGACGACCGTCCGGCCGCTCGCTAGCAAGCGGCGGGCGATCTGGGCGCACGCCATCTCCAGATCGGACGCCTTGGCCCCGCGCCACGGATAACGCTGGTCGAAATCCCGGGCAGCGGTCTCGTCGTAGGCCGACATCGCTCCTCAGAATGGGCCGGCCGGGTGGCGCGCGCAACTATGCCGGCCATGGCCCACTCGTGCCGAAGCTGGCACGACCATGCCGATCTCTGCACGCCGCTGTCCCGGCGAATGGATACCAGGATTCGGGAAACGCGCGGCGACAGCCATGGCAAGGCGGTTGCAGTACGGGGGGCCATGCAAAAGGGCCATCTGTCGCTTTACGGGACACTCTTGCTTTGCGCCTGTCACATCGACCAGGCACCGATGGCGGTCGATCCGGATGGAGTGCCCTCGCGGGGCGGGGGGAGATCGGACGTTCTGGTTCCTGTCGGTCCCGTCGATTCAGTTGGTCCCGTTGACGGCGGCACCACGGACGCGACGAATCCCGCGGACACGTCAACCGGAATGAAAGAAGTCGCGCCGATGAACCCGATCGACGCCCTGACCAGCCCGGAGGTGCAACCCGAAGCGCCTTCGCAACCGGAGGTGGCCGTCACCGTGGACGGCGGTCCGCTGGTGGACCTGGGACCGCCGATCATCATGCCGCCGGTGCCGGCCTGTCCGGCAGGCACCAACGGCGAGATCGACCTGTGGGTGCCCGGCCCGGGCAACTGCAGCTATGCGCAGGCCGAAGTGCCGCAATTTGCGGCGGCGGTCGACAGCGAACTTTACGCCCAGGGGGCGGCCTGCGGTTCGTGCCTGGAGGTGACCAGCCCGCGAGGGCAGGTGATCGCGACGGTCGTCGATCAATATCCAGTGTCGCCCAGCCCCAATGGCCACAAGATCTCGTTGAGCAACGCCGCGCTGATCAAGGTGGCGGCGCCCGGGACCAGCCTGGCGGTGCTGAGCTGGCGGTGGGCGCCCTGCCCGACGGCGTCCGCGTCGATCATGGCGGAGCTGAAAGAGGGCAGCGGCCAGTTCTACTGGGAGGTCATGCTGCAGAACGCGACCAACCGGGTGGCCAAGGTCGAGTTCATCTCGGCGGCGGAACCGAACTGGCAGGAGGCCAAGCGCGAACCCTACGGCTACTTCAGTCACCCGTCGGCGCGCGGGCTGCCGACGCGCCTTCGGTTGACGGACACGGTCGGCAACGTCAAGTTGACGGACAACCTGCAGTGGCCGACCAGCCCCGCGACAAAACCCATCCCGCTGAACATCCAGTTCGCTCCGGCCTGCAGCCTGTGAGGCGTCCGCGGGCGGGTGAATCGACGCGCGAACCGGCGTCGCCCACCCGCCTCGACCTGACCTCTAGAGCTGACAGGTGGCGCCGTCCCGGCAGGTCAGACCAGAGAAAAATCTGTCGTCGCAACTGAACGTCGTCGATCCGTTGTTGCAACACTGTTCCCCGACGCCATTGCATTTACCCTCCGGGTCATTCGTGCATGAAAGGCCGCCGAAAGCGTTGGGCAAGCAGATCAGCGACGAACTGCTACAGGCGCTGCCCGTGGTGCAACAGGGCCCTCCTTGTCCTCCGCAGCTTGGCCCTCCGCTCGGGGGCGGGGGCGGTGTTCCTCCCCCGCCCCCGGGTGGAGGAGGCGGCAACGAACCCACCCGCGCCTGCCACAGCGTGCCCGCCGAATCAGCCGCTGTGTACGCGCTGACCAGCGACACAATGGGCAGACCAGAAGGAACTCGCTCCATCTGAGGGATCCAGGTGCTGCCGTCGAACATGTACGTCCGCAAATCGGTCCCCACCACGGATACATTGTTGGCGCCGCCACCCGTCTGGTTCAGCACTGACTGCGCGGACGCCACGCCGCCGATTCCCGCCCAGAACGATCCGTTCCAGCGGTACATGCTCGAGTCGGTTCCCACCACCCAGGTCGTCCCATCCCAGGATCGGGCCACCGCTTTCGCGCGCCCGCTGCCATTCCCGAAACCGGACCAGCCACCGCCGTTCCACTGGTAGATCGCAGCGTCGCAACCGACGACCGACACCCGGTCACCGGAGATGTCGCGGCTGCCATTGGCAACGGCGATATCCACAGCGCATCCCGGAATCGGATCCCACCGTCGGTTGGTTTCGACCGCTTCCTGCCCGTTGGCAAAAAAGCGAAAGATCCCACCCCCGGAGTTCACCACCCAAGGAAAGAGGGCGTCCGGTGATCCCGCGATCTTCGTCGCCATGCCCGGCATCTGCTCCCACTGTCCGGTGGCCTGCGTTCCGGACCAGGGCCGCCGGTAAATGTGGAAGTCGGAACCGTCGCCGTCGCAACCGATCGCCCATTGCGAGTGATAAGCGAGGGCCACCGATCGAACACAACCCGCCTCCCGCTGCCACACCAGCCCGTTCAGCGCCGACGACGCCGACTCGCCCTGTGACTCGGTATCACCTCCACAGCCACTGGCGCTCAGGCTGCCGACCAGCGCCATGATGATTGGGGTAGCCCATTTCAACGAAGCACGCATACGATGTCTCCTTGATTTCAACCCGTCCGATTGAGCCATGCACGTGTTCGCGCCGCGGACGGGAGCGGCGTTCCTCCTGAAGACACACGGGGTTCGTTGTTGTCGCAGCACGGTGGGCCGTTGCGACTTAACAGCGACGAGCGTCACGCCGGAGACTCACAGGCAAGGCGGGCCCGCGCGGACGGTCACGGCGGGTCGGGCGGCAAGCCCGTCAGCGCGGCGCTGACCTGCCACAGGCGGCGCGCCGCCGCCTGATCGTACGAGGCGGGCGAGCTTTCGGCCTCGCGCAGCTCGTGAAAATAGCGGCCGGTCACCGCCTGCAGCGCCGGATCCGACGCCACGCGGATGCTGGGCTTGGCGCCTTTGTCCGGTCCCGGATAGGCCAGGTTCGACAGCCAGCCCACCGGCCGGGGCAGTCCCATGTAATCAGCCAGCAGCTTGGTGCCGATGACGCCGGGGTGGACACAGTTGGCGGTCACGCCCGTCCCCGCCAGGCGGCGCGCCAGCTCGTACGCGAACATCACGTTGGCCAGCTTGGACTGCGCGTACGACGTCAGCGGCGCATAACCGTGGACGGCCTGCAGGTCGTCGAAGTTGATCGTCCCCTTGCGCTCGACCTGCGAGGCCACCGTCACCACCCGGGACGGCGCGCTGGCCACCAGCAGGTCGCGCAGAAGATTGGTCAAAAGAAAGGGAGCCAGGTGATTCACCGCCAGCTGCAGCTCGATGCCGTCGGGACTCAGCGTTCGCTGCTGGGGGATCACGCCCGCGTTGTTGATGAGGACGTCCAGCCGCGGCGAGGTGGCGACCACCTCGCCGGCCAGGGCCCGGATGGACGCCTGCGACGCCAGATCGGCGACGTGCAAGACGATCCCGGCGGCCTGCGGGGCCTTGCGGCCCACCTCGGTCACGGCGGCGTTGCCCCTGTCGCGATCGCGGCTGACGAGGATCAGCCGCGCGCCCAGGCGGCCCAGTCCGATGGCGGTCTCCTTGCCGATGCCGCTGCTGGAGCCGGTGATCAGAATGACCTTGTCTTGCATTGCGAGCATTCAGGTTCCCCCCGATGTGAACGCGCGGGGCGCAGTGTGTTTTTCGACGGCGCTTTGGTAGGCTAACTGCGCAGCTTTACCTGTAATCAATGCGTCGGTCACCTGCCGACCCAATATCGGGGGAAATGGAAACGCTTCGGCGAGAATCGCAAGCGCCCGCCGCAGAGCGGCCCGA
>DATLVT010000545.1:0-7317 GCA_035577105.1 Polyangia bacterium | reverse complement strand
GATGACCAGCGACAGCGCCTCGGGGATGATCTCCCCTTCCGCCTCCAGCTGCTCCATGATCATGCGCAGATCGTAACCGTCGACGAACTCGAGGACGATGAAGTACTCGCCCCCCTCGGAGATCCCCAGGTCGTGGATCTGCACGATGTTTCGGTGCGACAACCCGGAGTGGATGCGCGCTTCGGTCAGCAGCATCTTCACAAAGCGGTCGTCCTCGCTGAGGTCCGGGACGATGCGCTTGATGGCGACGAATTTTTCGAAGCCCTCCGCCCCGACCACCCGGCCTCTGTACACCTCGGCCATGCCGCCGGTCGCGATGAGCTCGAGGAGCTCGTATTGGCCGAATTTCATGAACCGACAGGAGGCTAAACCACCCGGCTCCGTCGGTCCACGTCGGTTTTGGGGCTGCGCGCGCCGCCGCCGGCGGCCGACCGGTAGCGTATAGTGGCACGCCATGCAACCGGGATTCGAACCGGCGCGGGCGCTGTGCCAGGCAGCGGTTCGTGACGGCGTGGTCCCGGGGATGGTGTTGCTGGTTGCATCGGGCGGCACGATCCGGCTGCACGAAGCCTTCGGCCATCGGCAATCGACCCCGCGCCTGCTGCCTGCGTTGCCCGACACGGTCTATGACGTGGCGTCGCTGACCAAGGCGGTGGCCACCAGCGTGGTGGCCATGCAGCTTGTCGACCGCGGGTTGGTGGCGCTGGACGACGGCGTGCGGCGGCGGATTCCTGAATTCCTTCCGGGGTTGGAGCGCGACCAGGTGACCGTGCGGCTGCTGCTGGCGCACGCGGCCGGGCTGCCGGCGCATCGCCCCTTCTTCAAGCAGGTCCCCAGCGCCCCCTCGCAGCGCTGGGCCATTGCCCTGGCCGCGGCGCACGAACCGCTGGTCTATGAGCCGGGAAGGCAGTCCGTCTATTCAGACCTGGGATTCATCCTGCTGGGCTGGCTGCTGGAGCGGGCGGCCGGGTTGCGGCTGGATGTCCAGGTCGAGCGCGGCCTTGTCGAACCGCTGGGGTTGACGTCGACGACGTTCGTGAACCTGGCCGACAGCGAGGCGCGCGCCCGCCTGCTGGCGAACCGCACGGTGGCGGCCACCCAGCTTTGCGCGGAGCGAAACCGCGTGGTCCTGGGCGAGGTCGACGACATGAACGCCTACGCCATGGGCGGCATCGCCGGCCATGCCGGGCTGTTCACCAGCGCCGAGGATCTGAGCCGCATCGCGGGAGCGCTGTGCGCTGCCTGGCGAGGCGACGCCGGCGGGCGGATCGTCAGCCGTGACGTGATTCGACGCTTCTGGTCGCCGGCCGGCATTCCCGGCTCGGTGTGGCGCCTGGGCTGGGACGGCCCGGCGGTGGGCGAATCCCAGGCGGGCGCCCGCCTGTCGCGCGGCGCCGTCGGACATCTGGCCTTCACCGGCTGCTCGCTGTGGATCGATCCGGAACGAGACCTGTGGATCATCCTGCTGTCGAACCGGGTTCACCCGCAGGTTCCGACGGATGATTCTTTTCGGAAATTCCGCCCCGCTGTTCATGACGCGGTCATGGAGGCGCTGGGGCAGTGACCTTGTATTGACTGTAATTCAATAAGGTCTTTCAATGAGGGGCTCTGTCAGGGAGGGCCTCATGAAGCACGCTGTTTTTCTGCTCCTCGCGCTGCTGGCGCTGGCCCCAGCCTGTGGCCCTGGCGCCCCGTACACCGGCGCATACACGGGAATGACCGATGCCGCGGCGGCGACGGGCGGCCGCGGCGGGGACGGCTCGGGTGGCGGCGCTGGCGTGACCCCTGGCGGCGCTCCCGGCGCCGGCGGCAGCGGCGGCGCCAGCGCGACGGGCACGGGAGGGGGCACCGGGGACAGCGCTGCGCGTGATGCTGGCGGCGGCAAGGAGACGACCGGCGGAACCGGTGGCCGCCCCGGCGACGGGGGTACCGATCCGGGCACGACCGCGCGCTGCCCGGCGACTCCACGCTGCGACGCCGCCGCGCCCGATCCCGGCGCGGCGCGCCCCTGGCGGCACAAGGCGCCTTCCGGCGCCGCCAATCACCGCGGACGCGACCTGTTCGTCAACCCGGGCGCCCGACAGTGGATCCTTGGCGACTTTCACTATGGGCTGGCCTTGCTGGAATCGGCGCTGGCCGATGAAGAGGTCGACGTCTATCTGCTGCGCGGGTGCGGAGCGACCTGGGAAAAACTGGGGAGCGCGTTGACCACCAGCACGGCGGCCCACGAAACGGTGGAGGGTGTCAGCGACGCCCCCGGGCGCTTCTATTTCGAGATCCCCGCCGCCAAGGCGCTGGCCGCCGGTCGCCATCGCGTGCGCCTGGTCGTGGGCGGGGATCTGTCGACGGTGGACCTCTTCATCGAGGTCGTTCCCGCCGGCACGCCGCTGTTCGTCACCGACGTCGATGGGACGCTGACCACCTCGGAAGACGCCCAGACGCTGGCCCTGCTGACCGGCGCCATGCCCGAGGCCAACGCGGACGCGGCGCAGGCGCTGACGCTTCTGGCCGCCAAGGGCTATCGGCCTCTGTATCTGACCGCCCGCCCCGAATGGCTGGCCAGGACCACGCAGGACTGGCTGGCGGCCAAGGGCTTCCCGCCCGGCGTCATTCATACGACGCTGACCAGCGCGGGGGCCAGCGGCGCGGCCGCCGGCACGTACAAGACCGACGACCTGAAGCTGCTGGCGGGCAAGGGGCTGAAGCCGGCCTTTGCCTTCGGCAACACGAGCACCGACGCGGACGCTTACAACAACGCCGGCGTGCAGCCGCTGGGAAACCGCATCTTCTTTCAATACACGGACAGCGCCTGGAACGGGCGCCGCATCGAAGCCTTCCAGCCGCTGCTGTCGGAATTCGCCGCGCTGCCGCTGGTCTGCCCGTAGGGCGGCGCCGACGGTCAGGCGGTCAGATCGACAACCCGGAGTTTTCGGCAAAGACGATGACGATCACCAGCTGCGCCCAGGCGGCGCCTGGTGGCTTGTGGTGGGTCACGCCCAGGGCCATGCGCAGGTTCGTCTGCCGCAAGAGCTCGGATGAGATCGGCAACTTCTCGATGAAAAGCGTCTCATAGGCCAGGCCCCGCACCCGGACCCGAAACTTTCGCGCGGCCCCTTCCATTGACGCCCGCATGGCCTGCTTCGGGACCAGCTCTCCGCGCTGGACCTCGGCCAGTTGCCGAGCGATGTACTCGGTAAGACCGCTCAAGAGAACGGGCGGCGGCAAGTCATGCTGCTGGCGGGCCTGGGCGATGCGACTCATCAATTGATCGACGTCCGCTTGATGGTCGGTGCCGTGCTGCAGTCGATAGCCGGTCACCAGAACGCCCACCCCCTCGGTGCTGTTGAGAAACGAAGGCCCCAGGGCCACCTCTTCGATGTCGCGCACCAGCATCGCCTGGCGACCGATGGGATGAGCAAGCGCGCTGTCCAGCCAGCGCGCCGGATCGATGCCGCTGGTGATGCCACTCATGAAGGTACCGTTGCGGATGGTGCCCACCACCTGCCAGCCAGCCAGCAGACCCAGCGCGATGGTGTTCATGTCCTCGACGGCAGCGCTGGCGTCGCCAAGGGCGGCGGCGAAATACGGGCGAGCCACCCGCGTGGCGGCATCGGACTGCGCCTGCGCCAGCTGCACCGGCCCCAGACCGGCCTGGGCGCGCACCAGGTTCAGACGCGCCACCACGGCGACGCGGAAGGCCTGGACATCGGTGACGGGCGGATGGGACGGATACGCGGGCTCCTTCATGGACAGGGCCACGGCGCCGTCACGCCGTGCCAGGACCTCGGCCACCGGCAGGCCCAGGACGGTTTGCGGCGCGACGAACATGATGGTGAGCCACGCGGTCTGATCCTCGGGCGCCAGGCGGCAGGAAACACGAAATTGCGGGAGGGCCACCGTCTGATCGTTCAGACAGGACGCCACGCCGAAAGGCCCTTGATTCACCGACGCGCTGATATGCGCCACGTCGCGCAGCAGGCGCCCTTCGATGGTGATGACGCCACTGGCGTCGGCGACCAAAGAGAACGGTTTGAGATCAGCCACCGCCGCGGCGTACTGCATGACCGCAGTCCAGCGGCCGTCGCGCTGTCCCGCCCAAAAACCGACCTCGGTGGCCTTGGCTGGTAGGTCCTTATACACGCCGGAGGCAACCTGCTGCCGGAAGCGGGCCAGTAGATCCTGGGGCGAAGAATCGGCCGCAATGTCGGCGGTCAGCCAATGGACCATGACGTTCGGCGCCACCACGCCGCAGGCGCCGTTGATGAATGTGCGCAGCACCTCGGGGGGCAGTTTTCGGTGCAGCAAAACAAAGCGTCCGATCTCCGAGGCACCGCAAGCCATCGCCCGCGTCGGGCGGGCAGCGCGCCCTGACGAGGAGAGAGCGGTGGCGAACACCTCGTCCCATTTGTCGCGCGGCGTCCAGGACTCGGCGACGGTGGGCGCCACCGCGGCCGCGTCGATCATCCACCCCTCTGGGGGAATTGGCGCCGCGCTGACGAAAGAGATCTGGACCGGCTTCGCCTCGACGGCGGCCAGAACCTCCGGACCAGGAAAGACAGCGATCGGCTTCGACGGTCGTGCCGTGAAGCAGCCCGCCGTGACAACGCCCAAGCAAAGGACCAATCGCTTCATCCGGGCCACGATGCCACAGAATTCGGCGCCCACCGCAGCCACCCCGGGCGGGCTCGTCGAAATTTACAAACGTAAAAAGTGATCCGCGGCCTTCAACCGGTCGTACTGACCGAGGGCCCGCTCACGGCAGCACAACGGACCCAAACAAAACTCCAACAACAGCAACAGCAACTGAAAGGATCTTCATATGACCACTTTTTCGAAGATGGCCGTGGCCGCCCTGGCCCTGATCGGCGTGGCGGGACAGGCAATGGCCGCTTCCGGTGATGAGGACGCGGTCAAGGCGCGCGTGGCATCGTTCGTCGACCTGTTCAACAAGGGCGACGCCAAGGCCATGGCCGCCTTCTGGGTCGAGGACGGATCGATCGTCAATCCAGTGGGCGTTACCGGCAAGGGCCGCGCCGAGATCGAGAAAGTGATCGCCACCGATGTCGCCACCATTCTTCACGGCTCCAAGATGGAGATGAAGGTGACCACCTTCCGCGCGATCGGAAAGGACGCCGCCTGGGTCGACCTGGAGCACACCGTGACCGGCGCGACCGGACCCGATGGCAAGGCGATGCCGACGATGACCTTCCACGTCCCCTGCTTGATGGCCAAGAAGGGCAAGACCTGGATGATCGTCGAGGCGCGCCCCTACGCGTACCTGCCCGCTCCTCCCGACAAGATGGCGACCAAGAAATAGTTCGACCGCATCCGACGCTGACCACCAGGCCGCCATGTTTAGGCCAAGCGCGCCATCGCGGCCTGGTGGGTGGGCATCCCGCCGCGCTATTCTCTCCGTTCCATGCCCGACTTTCAGTTTCAAGACATGCTGCCGCTGGGGCACGACGACACGCCCTATCGGCAATTGACGGCGGACCATGTGTCGACGTTCCAGGCCGGCGGCCAGACCTTCCTGCGCGTTGAACCGGAGGCGCTGACGCTGCTGACCCGTCAGGCCATGCGCGACATCGCCCATCTGTTGCGCCCGGGGCACCTGGCCCAGCTGCGCGCCATCGTCGACGATGGCGAGGCGTCGTCGAACGACAAATTCGTGGCGCTTGAACTGCTGCGCAACGCCAACATCGCCGCCGGGGGCGTGCTGCCGTCCTGTCAGGACACCGGCACCGCCATCGTCATGGCCAAGAAGGGCGGCAATGTCTTCACCGGGGGCGGCGACGAGGCGGCCATCGCGCGCGGCATTTACGACGTCTATACAACGTCGAATCTGCGTTACTCGCAGCTGGCGCCGCTGGACATGTACAAGGAGGCGAACACCGGCAGCAACCTGCCGGCCCAGATCGACATCTTTGCCACCGACGGCGACGCCTACAAGTTCCTGTTCATGGCCAAGGGGGGCGGCTCGGCCAACAAGAGCCTGCTGTTTCAAGAGACCAAGGCGCTGCTGAATCCGGCCAGCCTGATGAAGTTCATCGAGGCCAAGTTGAAGTCGCTGGGGACGTCGGCCTGCCCGCCCTACCACCTGGCCATCGTCATCGGCGGCACCTCGGCCGAGCACACGCTGAAGGTGGCCAAGCTGGCCTCGGCGCGATACCTGGACACGCTGCCCACGGAAGGAAACGCCCTGGGCCGCGGGTTCCGCGACGTGCAGCTGGAGCGCGACGTGCTGGCGCTGGCCCAGCGCACCGGCGTGGGCGCGCAGTTCGGCGGCAAGTACTTCTGCCACGACGTGCGCGTGGTGCGGCTGCCCCGCCACGGCGCCTCGTGCCCGGTGGCCATCGCCGTATCCTGCTCGGCCGACCGTCAGGCGCTGGGGAAGATCACGCGCGAGGGCGTCTTTCTGGAGCAGCTGGAGACCGATCCGGCGCATTACCTGCCCGAGGTCGTGGACGAGACGCTGGGCGGCGACGTGGTGCGCATCGATCTCAACCGGCCCATGAGCGAGATCCGGGCGACGCTGTCGCGCTATCCGATCAAGACGCGGCTGGCCCTGACCGGCCCCATGGTGGTGGCCCGCGACATCGCCCACGCGAAGATCAAGGAGCGCCTGGACCGCGGCGACGGCATGCCCGCCTATCTGAAGGACTACATGGTGTACTACGCGGGACCGGCCAAGACCCCGGCCGGGTACGCGTCGGGATCGTTCGGTCCGACGACCGCCGGGCGGATGGACGCCTATGTGGAACAGTTTCAGTCCAGCGGCGGCAGCCTGGTGATGCTGGCCAAGGGAAACCGCTCCGTCGCGGTCACCGAGGCCTGTCACAAACATGGCGGTTTCTATCTGGGCTCGATCGGCGGCCCGGCGGCGCGCCTGGGCAAGGACTGCATCACCAAGGTCGAGGTGCTGGAATATCAGGAGCTGGGCATGGAGGCGGTCTGGAAGATCGAGGTGGTCGACTTTCCCGCGTTCATCGTCGTCGACGACAAGGGCAATGACTTCTTCGCGGGGATCATGGGCGGGGCGGCGGGCGGCGGCGACGGCAAGCGGAAGGTGGTTGGTTAGGGGTTAGTGGTTCGGGTTCGGGTTCGGTTCGGGTTCGCACGGCCCCATTCGCTCCGTCGGGGGGGCGGCAGGGGTGGGGTTCCCTCCCGTGCTCAAACCTCATGATTCGTCACATCTCGGGAGAGTTGACGTGGACCTTGCCGCGTCCGCCTCCTCCGCGTGGGCGGGTCCTGTCGCTGCAGGAAACCTTCCCCATCGGGCCGGTCCGCCGGGGCCGCGTTCGAGATTCTAGAGATCGC
>DATLVT010000544.1:0-5098 GCA_035577105.1 Polyangia bacterium | reverse complement strand
CGCCACCTGGTCGCCCGGGGCGCGGACCACTGACACGATCGAACAGCGGGCCGTCCTGATAGGTGAGCCGGGCAAGCTGGCGCGCCTGAGTCTTTTTTGTTCGGTGACGCCGTGACCATGACCGGAAAACTGCTCTTGCTTCAGCGGGCCCGCCAGGCGGTCCGCGAAGCTTCCGACGAGGACCTGCTGACCGCGTGCGCCCGCGGCGAAGCGGTGGCGCTGGAGGAGCTTTTCCACAGGCACGGCGATCGCGTCTATCGCGTGCTGGCGCGGTCCCGGGGAGTGGACGCAAAAGATCTCGATGATCTGGTGCAGTCAACGTTCATCGAGGTGTTTCGTTCCGCGCCGGGCTACGCCGGCCGCGCCGCGGTGAGCACCTGGCTGCTGGGGATCGCCGTCAACGTCATGAGGCATCACGTGCGCGGCGAATCGCGGCGTCGCTCGCTGGTGGCGGCGGCCACCGATGTGCTGATCGGGCCAGGCAGCTGTCCGCCCGACGAGGACGCCGTGCGCAGCCAGTTCCTGGCCCGTCTGGAGAGAAGCCTGGCCGCCCTGCCCGGCGATCTGTCGCTGGTGTTCACCCTGTGTGAAATCGAAGGGCTGAGGGGCGTCGATGTCGCTCGTGCGCTGGGCGTGCCTGAAGGGACGGTGTGGCGCCGCCTGCACGACGCCCGCCTGCGGTTGAGGGCGGCCCTCGAGGAGGCGCCTCGACAATGAGGTGGGTCCGCTGGCGACGAAGCCGTGGCCGCGCCTGCCCTGCCGGCTGGGAGCTGGGACAGGCGGCATCGCAGGGTCTGTCCGCCGCCGTCGCCGAGCACATCGACACCTGCGCGCGCTGCGCTTCCGAGCTGCGCGCGCTGGAGCGCCTGCGTCAGCGGGCGCGGACCTTGCCCGCGCCGGCAATGCCGGCGGCTTCGCGGGCGCGCATCGTGATGGCGCTGCGAACCGAGGCGATCCATCCGCGGCGGCCGCCCCTTGCCATGGCGCGGGGATTCCGGCCCTGGATCGTGGCGACGACGCTGGGGATGACCATCGCTGGCGGCGCGTTGCTGACGGCGCACCATGGCGGGCGCACCGGTGATGCGCCGCCGTCCCCTGTGCCGGCAGCGCCTCGGAGGCCGGCGGCTCTTTCGTACCCGCCGCTGGTCGGCGAAGGCAGCCGGGAGGCCGCCTCGGGCCAGCGCACGGAGACCGTGGCGCCAGAGAAACCAGCGGTCGCACCAGCGACGACCACCGCCGCCGCAGCCACGACCAACAACAGCCAGAAGCCAGCGGCCCGGCATCTTCGTCTGTCGGCCCTGGCCCGCACCGCGGCCGCGGCCGCCACCGATCGGGCGGCCTTCGAAAAAGGATGGCAGCTTTTCCGCGACGGAGAATACATGACCGCCGCTGCCGCCTTCGCAGAGCTGGAGCGACAGGCCGCCGGTGATGCCATCGTGGAAGACGCGCTTTTCTGGAGAAGCGTCGCCCTGGCGCGCGCGGGTGAAAAGGTGCAGGCCCGCGCGGCCATCGCCAGCTTCGTCAGCCGTTTTCCGCGCTCGGCCCGCGCCGGTCAGGCCTGCGCGTCGCTGGGCTGGATGCTGATCGAGGCAGGCGATCGGGTGGGCGCCCGCGCTCTTCTGGAAAGAGCAGCGCGCGATGGATCGGAGACGGTGCGGACCAGCGCGCGCCGCGGCTTGCAAGCGATCGAGGCGTTCGACCCCGACGCGCCCCCGCCTCCCGGCGATTCCCCTAGTCGCTGACCTTGATCATGACGACGTGGGCCAGCGCGATGGTGATCAGGGGCGAGCCGGGCGCCTCCTCGAACAGCAGGCAATCCTTGGCGACGAACTTCGGCGTTCCCGTGACATCGCTGCCTTCGCTGAGACGGAGTGTGACCGTCTTGCCGACCAGCTCGCGCAACTGTCTATGAATATTGTCGCCAGGTTTGATGCCTCATTTGTGCCCGACAGGCGGGTTTCCTTCGTCGACGGTCCACAAAAAATGCCGCCATTACAGCGACCTGTCACCGACGCGAAAATCCCGTTTATCGTTCCACCCTTCGTGTTAGAGTGGCGTGTAGGCAGGGTCGGGGAGTCGGGGTTGGCGTCGGTCGGTGTGTGCACCCCGTGGAGCGACTTAAGTAACGAACGCGCTGCCCCATAGTCCGCAAATCTTCACCTTCGGACCCGTTGCCGGCGGCGCCACCTTCATGCCGCAGAGATTCGACGTTTGAAATCGACAGCGGCTTTGGCATCAGCACGACATCTGTCCCTGGTTGGTGAAGCCGGCCGGCGCATCTGTCCCTTTCACGGAATGGCCGACGGCGCCCGATGTGCGCTGATGCCGGCGTGCCAGTGTCCTTCACCCTGAGCAGGAACACGGATGGTCTTCTCCAGTCAGATCTTTCTCTTCTACTTTTTGCCGCTGGTCCTGTGCCTCTACTACGTGCTGCCGTTCCGGGCGCGCACGGCGATGATCGCGCTGTCCAGTTACGTGTTCTACGGATGGGCCAACCCGATCTGGGCCGTCATCATGTTCTTCGGCTCCAGCGTCGACTACTTCTGTGGCCTGGCCCTGGTTCGTTATTCGGGGCTGAAGGATCAGGATGGGCTGCCGCCGATCATCGGCCCGGAGATCCCGCGTACCCGGAAGATGAAGGTGGTGCTGGCGGTCTCCATCGTCACCAACATGGGGCTGCTGGCGGTGTTCAAGTACACCGGCTTCGCCGCGGAGAACGTCAACGCCCTGGGACGCGCGCTGGGAATGGGTCAGGATCTTTTGCCGGTGTTGCACCTGGTGCTGCCGGTCGGGATCTCGTTTTACACGTTCAAGGCGATGAGCTACGCCATCGACGTCTACCGCGGCGAGGCGCGCATCATGCGCCGCTTTACCGACTACATGTGCTTCGAGGCGTTCTTCCCCGATCTGGTGGCGGGGCCCATCATCCGCTATGCGGCCCTGGAACAGCAGATGCGCGAACGCCAGCACACCTGGGACAAGTTCGCGCGCGGCGTGGCGTTCTTCGCCTTCGGCATGGGCAAGAAGATCCTGCTGGCCAATCCCATGGGACACATCGCCGACACGGCGTTCGCGGGCGGCGCGTTGCACGCGTACGACGCCTGGTTCGGCGTCTTTGGGTACGCGTTTCAGATCTACTTTGATTTCTCCGGTTATTCAGACATGGCGGTCGGGCTGGCCCTGATGATGGGCTTTGTCCTGATCCAGAACTTCGATTCGCCGTACAAGGCGGACAGCATCACCGACTTCTGGCGCCGCTGGCACATCAGCCTGTCGACCTGGCTGCGCGACTACCTCTACATTCCGCTGGGCGGCAACCGAAAAGGTCCCGTCCGCACCTACGTGAACCTGATGGCGGTGATGCTGCTGGGCGGCCTGTGGCACGGCGCCAGCTGGAACTTCATCATCTGGGGCCTCATTCACGGCGGCATGCTGGCCTTCGAGCGCGCCCAGGGCAAGAGCAGCCCGTACCGGCGGCTGCCCCACCCCGTGCGCGTCGGCATCACGTTCGTGGTGGTCTGTCTGTCCTGGGTGTTCTTCCGGGCCAAGACGCTGGGGCAGGCGGTGGTCTACTTCAAATCGATGCTGGGCCTGGCCACCGTGACGTCGGCGTCTGACGCCGTGGCGGGCGCGATGTACACGCCCTATCACGGCCTGATCTTCATTCTGGCCGCCATCACGGTGTGGGGTCTGCCCAACACCTGGGCCTTCACCAACCGCCTGTCGGTGGGGCGCTCCGTCGGCGGCATGGCGCTGCTGGCCCTGGCCATCCTGATGATGTGGACCCAGACGGTGAACCCGTTCCTCTACTTCCAGTTCTGACCGCTTTTGAACCCATGCAACCACTTGCCAACATGAAACCGGTTCCGGCCGTCGTCGCGCCACCCACCCACACGCCCGGGCACGGCGGACCGACTGACCCGTCGCACGACGAGCTGCTGCGACGGGGAATAATCCACACCGACATCTCGCGCGGGCTGGCCATCGCCATGACCAGCGTCTTCCTGCTGATCATCTTCGCTGTGCCAATCAGCCAGGCCTTGATGGAGAAAGCGCGCGGTGAAGAGACCATGCTGCTGGACGTGTTCAAGCGCGCGCCGACGCGCGACAGCCTGAAGCAGTTCGAGGATGATCTGGACAAGGCCTCCTACGCGAAGGACGCGGTGCAGCCGCGCATGCAAGCCCTGATGACGGGCCTGGGGCGGGTGGGAAACAAGAAGGCGGTGGTCGGACGGAACGGGTGGCTCTATTACAAGCCGGGCATCACTTACCTGGGCGGACCGGGTTTTCTGGATCCGAATATCCTCGAGGTTCGGGTCAAGGCCGCGCTGGACGAGGGCGAGGCCGCCGGGCACCCCGACCCGCGACCGGCTATCTTTGCTTTCAACGACGCGCTCGGCAAGCGCGGGATCAGGCTGATCATCTTCCCGGTTCCGGACAAAGCCATGCTGCAACCTCTGGAGCTGCACGGTCGCGGCGATCCCTCCCGCCCCCGCGAGGTCCCGCACAACCCCAGCTGGGCGCCGTTCGTCGCCGAGATGCGCGCCCATGGCGTGACGGTTTTTGATCCGGCGCCCCCCACGCTGAATCCCGGCGAACCGCCGCGCTATTTGAAGCAGGACACACACTGGACACCCGCGTGGATGGACGAGGTCGCCCACGACCTGGCGCGTCTGGTGAAGGAGACAGCGGCGCTGCCTCCGGCCATCGGTCAGACTTCAGCGGCCACGCGCAAGGCGGTCGCCATGCCGGCGGAGCGCGTGGGCGATGTGGTGGACATGTTGAAGCTTCCCGAGGGACAGACCATCTTCGCGCCCCAGCGGGTCACCGTGCAGCAGGTGCAGGAGGCGAACGGCACCCCGTGGGAGCCCAGCCCCAAGGGTGACGTGTTGCTGATGGGCGATAGCTTCACCAACGTCTTCTCGCTGGATTCCATGGGCTGGGGGACGGCGGCTGGCTTTGGCCCGCACCTGGCGCTGGCGCTGGGACGCGACATCGACGTCATCGCCCAGAACGATTCGGGCGCCTTCGCCACGCGGCAGGCCCTGGCGCGCGAGATCGCCGGCGGCGAAGACCGCCTGGCCGGCAAGAAGGTCGT
>DATLVT010000543.1:0-2250 GCA_035577105.1 Polyangia bacterium | reverse complement strand
GGACGCATCCGATTCGCGGTGCCGGTCCTGTGGACCATCGGTTTTATGGTGACATTTGTACTGGGCGGTCTGACAGGCGTGCTACTGGCTGTTCCCCCCGTCGACTGGCAGGTCCACAACAGCCTGTTCCTGGTCGCCCATTTCCATCACGTCATCATCCCGGGCGTCGTATTCGCCGCCTTCGCCGGCTACGTTTATTGGTTCCCCAAGGCATTCGGCTTCACGCTCGACGAACGCTGGGGCCGGCGTGCGTTCTGGTGCTGGTTCATCGGCTTCCATGTCGCTTTCATGCCGCTCTATGTGGTCGGCTTGATGGGCATGACCCGACGCCTGCAGCATTACGACGTTGTCTCCTGGCAGCCGTGGCTGGTGGTCGCCGCGGCCGGCGCTGTCATCATTCTCGCGGGGGTCGCCTGCCAGATCTTGCAGCTCGTGGTCTCGATCCGTGATCGCGCGCAGCACCGCGATCTGACCGGCGATCCGTGGAACGGCCGCACGCTGGAATGGTCCACGATCTCGCCGCCACCGGCCTGGAATTTCGCCGTGCTGCCCCGCGTCGCCGAGAGAGACGCCTATTGGGCCCAGAAGCAGCGTGCGCGCGCCACGCCAGATCAGCCGGCGGCGGCGCCCGAGTACAGCTCGATCGAAAGTCCGACGAACAGCGCAACCGGAGTCGTCACCGCCTTCTTCGCCGTGGTCACCGGCTTCGCGCTGATCTGGCACATCTGGTGGATGGCCAGCCTGGGCGTGTTTGGCGCTTTCGTGACGCTGTTGGCGTTCGCGTTTCGCGACAAGGAGGAGGTCGAGATACCGGCTGTGGCCCTTGCCCGGTTCGATCGCAGCCGCAAAATGGAGATCCATTCATGAACTTCACGGTTACGATTGACGAGGTCAGGCCCGACGCGGCCCCCGCCGCGGTGGAAACCGGTCCCGCGCCCAAGCGGATCGTCGTGGCCTACGGCTTCTGGATCTTCCTGCTCAGCGACATCGTCATGTTCTCGGCGCTGTTCGCCGCCTATGCGGTGCTGGCGCGCGCGACCGCGGGCGGTCCGGCCGGCGTGCAGCTGTTCAGCCAGGCGAGCGTGGCGATCGAGACCGCCTGTCTGCTGGTTTCGAGCTACACCTGCGGACTGATGTCGCTGGCGGTCGGTTCGCGGCGGCGCGCCGCCACCTACTTCTTCGCCGCGATCACCTTCGTGCTCGGGGCGGCCTTCCTCGCTCTCGAGATCCGCGAGTTCGCCGCCATGATCGCGATCGGTGCGACCCCGCAACGCAGCGCGTTCCTTTCCGCGTTCTTCACCCTTGTCGGCTGCCACGGGCTGCACGTGACCGCCGGGCTGATCTGGCTGGCCGTGATGATGGCACAGGTCGCCTTCAAGGGCTTTCGCGCCACCGTGGAGCGCCGCCTGCTCTGCTTCACCTTGTTCTGGCACGCACTCGACATCGTCTGGGTGTGGCTGTTCACGGTCGTCTATCTGATGGGAGTCCGTCCATGACCGACACGCAGTACGATCGCGCGCCTGGAGACAGGCCAACATTTGCCGACATCGAGGGGACGTCGTCCGTCGTCACCGTCTACACGATCGGATTGGTCCTCGCCGTCGCCCTTACGGTGACGTCGTTCTGGGTCGTCAACACGTCGCTGCTCTGGCTGCCCGGCGTCTCGCTCGGCCTTGCCGTCCTCGCCATCGCCCAGATGGGAATTCATCTGGTCTTCTTCCTGCACATCACCTCGGGACCGGACAACACCAACAACGTGCTGGCGCTGGCGTTCGGTGTGCTGATCGTGACGCTCGTCGTGGTCGGGTCGCTCTGGATCATGAGCAATCTGAACGACAACATGATGCCGCCGGCAGAGCTGATGAATTTGCATATGCAGCGCTGACCGGGAACGTGACCGGTCCGCGCTGAGCAATGATCCTTGATCGAGAACTGTGTCCCAAATCCCGCTTCGCACTGGAGTTTACCCATGGTCAGGACTGCCACCACCTTCGTTAGCGCAGGCGTTTTCGCTCTCGTTGCTTTCGTACCGCTCGGTTCGCTCAACGCTGCGGGGACGGCGGAACAGCAGCAGGCTTGCTTCGATGATGCAATCAGGTTCTGCGGCAGCGAAATTCCGGACGTCCAGCGCATCACCGCTTGCATGGTGAGAAACATTCACATGCTGAGCCCGCGTTGCCGGGCACAATTCGGCCAGCCGGGCGTTGGTTCGGAGCCGGTTCGACGCGATAGCGGCCGGCGTGGCGCATG
>DATLVT010000542.1:0-28925 GCA_035577105.1 Polyangia bacterium | reverse complement strand
CCGGCGCCGCGCGCACGCAGGAGGTGGGCGCCGTGATGGCCGCCTTCGCGCACATGGAGACGTCGATTCGCCAGCGTGATCAGGAGCTGCGCGACGCCGCCGCGTTGCTGGAGCAGAGGGTCAAGTCGCGCACCCAGGAGCTGGTGGCGACGCAGCAGGCGCTGGTGGAGGCCGAGCGGTTCGCCGCCATGGGCAAGACGTCGGCGGCCATCGCCCACGAGCTGAAGAACGCGTTGAACGGGCTGGGCATGGCCATCGAGTTGATCCTGCAAGATCCCGGCAATCAGGCGCGGGTGGGGCGGCTGCGCGCCCAGGTGATCGACGAGGTGGCCAGGCTGCGCGACGTGGTGGATTCGCTGCTGTCGTTCTCGCGGTCGCCGCGCATCGATCGGGCGCCGGCCGATCTGGCGCCGCTGCTGTCGCGGGTGCGCGACCAGCTGGCGGACCTGATCAGCGATCGCGACGCCGAGGTGCGCATCGAGGCGCCGGATTCGCTTCCGTTTGTCTGCGATTCGCACAAGATCCAGGGGGTGCTGGTCAACCTGGTCAGAAACGCCGTCGACGCCGGGCGGGTGGTGCGGGTGCGGGCGTTCGCCGACCAGCAGGCGCTGACGCTGGAGGTGGCCGACGACGGTCCCGGGTTGTCGCCCGAGGCCCGCGCCCACCTGTTCGAACCGTTCTTCACCACCAAGCCGAACGGCACCGGCCTGGGCTTGCCGACCTCGCGTCGTTACGTCGAGGCGCACGGCGGGACCATCGACTTCGCGGCGCGCAGCGATCTGGGCGGCGCGCTGGTGCGGGTTCATCTGCCGCGCGAGGCGACGGCGCCGTCATGAAGCCCACCGTGCTGGTGATCGACGACGAGAAGACGTTTCGCATCGTCGCGGAGGAGGCGCTGTCCGCCGAAGGGTTCGTGGTCACCACCGCCGGCAACGGCCGCGCGGGGCTGGCCGCCTGGCAGAAAGATCCCTGCGACCTGGTCATCCTGGACCGGCACCTGCCCGACACCGACGGCATCGCCATCCTGGAGGCGATGGTGCGCGAGTCGAAGGAGCGCGGCGTGGAGACGCTGGTGGTGATCGCCACGGCGTACGCTGACGTGGCCAGTGCGGTGCAGGCGCTGAAGCTGGGCGCCTTTGATTACCTGTCGAAGCCGCTGCAGCTGCCCGAGCTGGTGGTCACGGTGCAAAAGGCGCTGGAGGCCAAGCGGCTGCGCACGCAGGTCCGCCAGCTGGCCGAGCGGGCCCACGCCGCCATGGGCGATCTGGTGGCGGGCGAATCGTCGGCCATGCGCCAGGTGCTGGCGATGGTGGAGAAGGTGGCGGTGGCCACGGACACCACGGTGTTGATCCAGGGCGAATCCGGCACCGGCAAGGAGCTGATCGCGGATCTGATCCACCGCCGCACGCCGGTCCGTTGCAACGAGCCGTTCGTCGAGATCAACTGCGCGTCGGTGCCCGAGGCCCTGCTGGAGAGCGAGCTGTTCGGGTACGAGCGGGGCGCCTTCACCGACGCCAAGCAACAGAAGCGCGGCCTGTTCGAGGAGGCGGACGGCGGCACGTTGTTCCTGGACGAGGTGGGCGAGTTGCCCGTCAACACGCAGGCCAAGCTGCTGAAGGTCCTGGAGGACACCACCTTCCGGCGCCTGGGCGGCACGCGCGATCTCACGGTCAACGTGCGCGTGCTGGCGGCCACCAACAAAGATCTGGCGGCCGAGGTCAAGCGCGGCGTTTTTCGGCTGGATCTTTATCACCGGCTGGACGTGTTCCACATCCACATCCCGCCGCTGCGCGAGCGGCGCGAAGACATCCTGCCGCTGGCCCGGCATTTCTTGGCCAAGTTCGCGGTGCGGCTGCGCAAGCCGGCCTCGCGTTTCGCGCCGGAGACCGAGCGCCGCCTGTCCGGTTACGATTACCCCGGCAACGTTCGCGAGCTGCGCAACCTGATAGAACGCGCCGTGATCCTGTCGGGGCAAGAGCACGGCGATGACGAGATCGCGCCCGACTGTCTGGTCATCAGCGGCGCGGCGCTGGGAGCGGCGCCCGCGGCAGGGACGACGACCGCGACGACGGCGCCAGCACCCGGACCGGAGTTCTTCTCCCTGTCCCTGGAGGAGGGCGGTCGACCGCCCGCGTTGGCCACGCTGGAGCGGGCGTACATCGCCCGCCTGCTGGAATTCGCCGGCGGAAATCGCACCCAGGTGGCGCGGCTGCTGGGCGTTTCGTACCCGACCATCGCCAAGAAGATCGCCGACTACGGTCTTTAGCGGTTTCTTGTCCCGGCGCTTGGTGTATCGTTTTTATTCACCACCTCGCAGGGAGTTTCAATGCGAATGACGTTTCATCCTTCCTTCCGGTGGGCGGCGGCGGGTTTGCTGTTGGCGGCGTGCAGCGCGCAGAGCGAAAGCGGAAAGCCAATCTCCGACGCGGCTGGCGGCGCTGACGTCGGTGGCACGGCCAGCGGCGGCGCCGTCGGTTCTGGCGGCAGCGGCGCGCCCGCAACGGGCGGGGCCAGCGGTGGGGGCGGCATCAGCGGCGGCAGCGGGGGAGCCACGGCGGACGCGCCCATCGCTGCCGACGGCGGATCCGCCGATGGCTCAAGTGGTGGCGAAGGTGGCCCGACCAGTGCGGCCGCGTGCGCCGACGCGACGTATCCCGTGTGCATGGATTTCGAAAAGGTGCCCGACGCCAAGTGGACCGGCATCGGCGCGAACGTTCAGACCGGGACGGGGAAGGCCGCTCACGGCAACGCCGCCTTTCACGGTCCGCCCACCAGCAAGCTGACGACGACGCAGCTGGGCACGATCACCAATGTGATGTGGGGCCGTTTTTACCTGCACATGACACCGAAGGCGCCGGTCGGTCACGGCGAGATGGTCGGCGTCTTTGATCAGGCGGGCAACTGGTACGAGATCGGGTTTGAGTTCAACGCGCTTCAGGGCAACTGGCACGGCAACGGCGGCGAGAAGTACATGCGCACCAAGATGCTGCTGCCCGATCGGTACGTGTGCGTCGAATTTCTGCTGGACGGTGAGACGCCGAAGCCCGCGCAGATCTGGATGGACGGCGAGCCTGTCGTGTACTCCGACGTCAGCCCGCTGCAGGGGCCCAGCAAGGCCACCAAGTTCACCAAGCTGGAGATTGGGTTCAATCCCTATCACGGCCTGTCCACCGTGAACTACGAGGGCAACGTGATGCCGATGACGGACATGTGGATCGACGACATCGCCGCCGACACCAAGCGGATCGGATGCATTTCCAACTGAAGGCGCCGTCACACTCCTCCGGGAAGAATTAACACCCTCGTCCGTTCTCATCAGGGGCGCCGGAAATACCGGCGTTGGCGGGGGGGGCGTTCTTCTAGGACCGGCGGGTGGACTGCGTTGCGGCGGTTCGCCAATCCGATAGTCGGTTCGCGAGAAGGGCGGGCGAGACGTGGCCGCGAGCCCGTCATGGGAGGTGATCTCGTGGCGGGACTCGCGGCAAGTCAGCCGTTTGTCCATCGGGGGCGTGGCTCGCGGCCGCTCGCACACCCCCGCCCCCCCTCGCTGCGCGCGCTTGGGAAATGAGAGACGGCTTCACGTCGATGGCCGTCCTTGGCTCGGGTGAGGGTGGTGACAGGGGCGCTGGGCTGACGTAGAGTCGCTTTTCCCCGGGATTCCCCCTCCCGAGGTCCCCCATGCTTGATCGCCTGATTGATCTGGCGGTCCACCGGCGCATGTTCACGCTGGTGGGCACGCTGGCGCTTGCGCTTTTCGGCCTCGTCTCGCTGTCGAAGCTGAAGATCGAGGCGTTCCCGGACGTCACCAACGTCCAGGTGATGGTGATCAGCCTCTTCCCCGGCCAGGCGGCGGAGGAGATCGAAAAGCAAGTGACCATCCCGGTCGAGCGCGCGCTGACGGGCGTGCCGCGCCTGCTGGTCCAGCGATCGATCACGTCCTTCGGACTGTCGCAGGTGATCCTGACCTTCGAGGACGACGTCGACATCTACTGGGCGCGCCAGCAGGTGGCGGAACGATTGCCCGAGGCGGAGGTCCCGCCCGGCGTCGAGCCGCACATGGGCCCCAACGACACGCCGGTGGGGCAGGTCTATCAGTACACGCTGGAGAGCGATCGACACTCGCCCAGCGAGCTGCGCGGCTGGCAGGACTGGGTGGTCTCCAAGCACATGATGCGCGTGGCGGGCGTGGCCGACGTGGTCAACTTCGGCGGCTTCCAGAAGGAGTACCACGTGCTGGCGGATCCAGCGAAGCTGCGCAACAACGAGCTGTCGCTGAAGGATCTGGTCGACGCCGTGGCCACGTCGAACGGCGCCACGTCGGGCGGGTACCTGCCCATCGGCGAGGCGGAGTTCGTGGTGCGCGGCCGTGGGTACTTGCAGTCGCCGCGCGACATCGAGAACACGGTGGTGCGCGCTGTGAACGGCACGCCGATCCTGGTGAGAAACGTCGCCCACGTCGTGCAGTCGTACACGCCGCGCCGGGGCGCGGTGGCCCGTGGCGAGGCGGTCGACTCGGTCGAGGGGACCGTGCTGTTGAGACGCGGGGAAAATCCCAAGGACGTCCTGGACGGCGTGCACCAGGCCGTCGACACCATCAACCGCGAGATCCTGCCCAACGGGATGAAGATCGTCCCCTTCTATGACCGCACCCGGCTGGTCGACACCACGCTGAAGACGGTCTCGCACAACATGCTGGAGGGGATCGCCCTGGTCAGCGTGGTCATCTGGATCTTCCTGCGCGCGTTCATCGGATCGTTCGCGGTGTCGCTGGTCATGCCGCTGGCGCTCTTGATGGCCTTCGTCGGGCTGAACTATGCGGGTGTCCCGGCGAACCTGCTGTCGATGGGGGCCATCGACTTCGGCATCCTGCTGGAGGGCGCGGTCATCCTGGTCGAGAACACCTATCGCCACCTGGCGGTCAGAAAGCCGCCGCCCGAACGCGTTCCGCACGTCGTCGCCGAGGCCGCCAAGGAGGTGGTGCGGCCGACGCTGTTCTCCATGGCCATCATCGGCGCGGCGATGATGCCGATCTTCACCCTGGAGCGGGTGGAGGGGCGCATCTTCCGGCCGGTGGCGCTGACGTACGCGTTCGCGCTGGGTGGCGCGCTGCTGTTCACGCTGACCACGGTGCCGGCGGTGACGGCGATGTTGCTGAAGCATCGTCCCGTCAAGGAGGTGCACCCGGCGTTCTTGCAGTGGTTGGAGCGCGGCTATCGGCGCGGGCTGGACTGGACGATGCGGCGCCCGCTGCGCACGGCGCTGATGGCGGGGGGCGTGGTGGTGGCGACCATGCTGCTGATCGGGCGCCTGGGGTCGGAGTTCCTGCCGCCCATGAACGAGGGCGACATCCACATCACGGTGACCATGCCCAGCGCCATCTCGTTGCAGCGGGGGGCGGAGGTCCTGCGGGAGACGCGCCTCACCCTGCTCAAGTTTCCGGAGGTCAAGGACGTCCTCAGCGAGCAGGGGCACCCCGAGGACGGCACCGACGACGAGGCGGCCAATCAGTCGGAGACGTTCGTCATCGTCAGGCCTGAAAAGGAATGGCGCACCGGCCGCACCAAGGAGCAGCTGGTGACCGCCATGCGGGAGGCGCTGGAGAGGCGCCCCGGCGTCGAGTTCAACTTCAGCCAGCCGATCAAGGATCGCGTCGAGGAGTCCATCTCCGGTATTCGCGGCCAGGTGGTCATCAAGATCTACGGCGAGGACCTGGTCTTGATGCACAGGCAGCTGGATCGGGTGGCCGAGATCTTGAACGGGATCCAGGGGGCGCGCGACGTGGGAATCTACCGGGCCGGTAGCGCCCAGCATTTGGTGGCCGACATCGATCGCGAAGCGGCGTCGCGCTATGGCGTCCCGGTGCGCGAGATCGAGGACGCGCTGGAGAGCGGCCTGGCAGGACAGATCGCCACGTCCCTGTGGGAGGGGGAGCGGAAGGTCGGCGTCCGGGTCAAGCTGCCGAGCGACCTGGGGCCGGGCAGTCGCCAGGCGGTGGGGCGGCTGGAGATCCCGGTGGGCAAGGCCCGCCTGGCGCTGTCGTCGCTGGCCCATCTGCACGTGGACAGCGGGCGCACGCAGATCAACCGCGAGCACGGCCAGCGGTTCCTGGCCCTGAAGTGCAACATCGAGGGGCGCGACATGGGTAGCTTTGTCGAGGAGGGGCAGCGTCGGGTCGGCGCCGGGGTGAAGCTGCCGGAGGGGTACCACCTGACCTGGGGCGGCGAGTTCGAGAACCAGCGTCGGGCCATGAAACGCCTCGGCGTCATCGTGCCGATCTCGGTGCTGGTGATCTTCTTGCTGCTGTACGCGACGTTCCGGGCGGCGCTGCCGGCGATCGTGGTGCTGCTGGACGTGCCGTTCGCCACGGTGGGCGGCGTGTTCGCGCTGTACCTGACGGGGACGGATCTTTCGGTCTCGTCGGCGGTCGGGTTCATCACGCTGTTCGGGGTGTCGGTGATGAACGGCGTCCTCATTGTCACGTACATGCGCCAGGCCAAGGAGGCGGGGGCCACCCGAGAGAACCTGCTGTCGGTGGTGGCGGGGCGCATCCGGCCCATCTTGATGACGGCGCTCCCGGCGTCGATCGGGTTGTTGCCGGCGGCGCTGTCGCACAGCATCGGGTCGGATACGCAGCGGCCGTTCGCCATCGTGATCGTGGGCGGGCTGATCCCGGCGACGTTGCTGACGATGTTTCTGTTGCCGACGACGTACGAGCTGGTTGATCGGTGGTTCGGGTCGGGGTGGCGGCAGCGGCATCCGCAGGTGCCGGAAGAGCCCTAGCGACGTTGGGGGTGTTCGTTTTGCGGCGTTCGCCTCCTCCGCGTGGGCGGGTCCTGCCGCTGCAGGGTCCTCCCCAGAAACTTGTCTTGCTGGGGCTGCGTTCGAGATTCTAGAGATCGCGACCCGTGCATCAGCAGCGCAGAGGGACATGGCCCCATCAAGCCAAGTTTCTGTGGTCCCCCCTTCCGCGTCACCCGCCCACGCGTAGGAGGCGGACGCCTCAAGACGCACGTGAAACCCACTGAAAGATTCTTGTAGGGCCACTGCAAGAAACTTTCGACGGTGGTGTGGGTTAACGCCGTGGTGATTGAGCTTTTGGGGGGCACGACGTTTGCTATCCATCGGTCGCGGGCTTTTGTCCGACCCCCCCCATGTTTGACCGACTGATTGACGTTGCTGTTCATCGACGGGTGTTGACCCTTGTCGCCAGCCTGGCTTTTGCGGTGTTCGGGGTGCTGACGTTCTTCAAGTTGAGGATCGAAGCCTTCCCGGATGTCACCAACGTCCAGGTCATGGTGATCACCCTTTACCCGGGGCAGGCGGCGGAGGAGATCGAAAAGCAGGTCACCTTGCCGCTGGAGCGGGCCTTGACCGGCGTGCCGCGCGTGCTGATCCAGCGGTCGATCACCTCGTTCGGGCTGTCGCAGGTGATCCTGACGTTCGAGGACGACGTGGACATCTACTGGGCGCGCCAGCAGGTGGCCGAGCGGCTGCCCGACGCCGAGGTGCCGCCCGGCGTGGATCCCCACCTGGGTCCCAACGACACCCCCGTGGGGCAGGTCTACCAGTACACGCTGGAGAGCGATCAGCACACACCCAGCGAGCTGCGCAGCTGGCAGGACTGGGTGGTGTCCAAGCACCTGATGCGCGCGCCCGGCGTGGCGGACGTGGTCAGCTTTGGCGGCTTTCAAAAGGAGTACCACGTGCTGGCCGACCCGGCCCGCCTGCGCAACAGCGGCCTGGCGCTGAAGGACCTCATCGACGCGGTGGCGGCGTCGAACGGGGCGACGTCGGGCGGGTATCTGCGGCGCGGAGAATCAGAGTTCGTGGTGCGGGGGCGCGGCTATCTGCGCTCGCCCAAGGACGTCGAGAACACCGTGGTCAAGGCGACCAAGGGGACGCCGGTGCTGATGCGCAACGTGGCCCACGTGGTCGAGGCGTACACGCCCCGGCGCGGGGCCGTGGCGCGCGGGGAAGCCGTCGATTCGATCGAAGGGACGATTCTTCTGCGGCGTGGGGAGAATCCCAAGGACGTCCTGAACGGGATTCACGAGGCGGTCGAGCGCATCAACCGCGAGATCCTGCCCAAGGGGATGCGCATCGTTCCGTTCTATGACCGCACCCGGCTGGTCGACACGACGCTGACGACGGTGTCGCACAACATGCTGGAGGGCGTGGCCCTGGTCAGCATCGTGCTGTGGATCTTCCTGCGCGCGGTCAGCGGTTCGCTGGCGGTGGCGGTGACCATGCCGCTGGCCCTGCTGACGGCGTTCGTCGGCCTTTATTACGCGGGCGTGCCGGCGAATCTGCTGTCGATGGGCGCCGTCGATTTCGGCATCCTGCTGGACGGCGCGGTGATCATGGTCGAGAACGCCTACCGCCATCTGGCCGAGGAGCAGCCGCCGCCCGAGGAGGTGCCGCACGTGGTGGCGGCGGCCGCCAAGGAGGTGGTGCGTCCGGTGTTGTTCTCCATGTCCATCATCGGCGCGGCCATGATGCCGATCTTCACGCTGGAGCGGGTGGAGGGACGCATCTTCCGGCCGGTGGCGTTGACCTACGGCTTTGCGTTGCTGGGCGCGCTGATCTTCACCATGACGGCCGTCCCGGCGCTGACCACCGTCTTGCTGAAGAACCGGCGCGTCGAGGAAAAAGATCCGGGGTTCCTGATCTGGCTGCGCGCCCGCTATCTGGCCGGGCTGCGCGTCGCCCTTCGCTACCCGCTGGCGCCGCCGGTGGTGGGGCTGGCCATCCTGGGCCTGGCCGTGGCCCTGATTCCCAAGCTGGGCGCCGAATTTCTGCCCGAGATGAACGAAGGCGACATTCACGTCACCGTCACAATGCCCAGCGCCATCTCCCTGGAGCGCGGCGCGGAGATCTTGCGCGAGACGCGGCTGACGCTGCTGAAGTTTCCCGAGGTCAAGGACGTGCTGACCGAGCAGGGGCACCCCGAAGACGGCACCGACGACGAGGCCCCCAATCAGGCCGAGACGTTCGTGATCATGCGTCCGGAGAAGGACTGGCACACCGGGCACAGCAAGGCTCAGGTGGTGGACGCCATGCGCGAGTCGCTGGAGAGGCGCCCCGGCGTCGTCTACAACTTCAGCCAGCCGATCAAGGACCGCGTCGAGGAGTCCATCTCCGGCATCCGCGGTCAGATCGTCGTGAAGATCTACGGCGAGGATCTGAACCTGATGCAGGACCGCCTGGAGACCGTGCGCCGCATCCTGTCGGGCATCCGCGGCTCGCGCGACGTCGAGGTCTACCGCGCCGGCAGCGCCCAGCACGTCGTCGCCGACATCGATCGCGAGGCCGCCGGCCGTTACGGCATCCCGGTGCAGGACATCGAGGACACCATCGAGAGCGGCTTCGGTGGCCGGCTGGCGACGTCGATGTGGGAAGGCGAGCGCAAGGTCGGCGTGCGGATAAAGCTGCCCATGCCCAGCGAGGGCGACTCCACGTCCCTGGCGCACCTGGAGATCCCCGTCAAGAGCGACGACGGAACCACGCGGTTGCCGCTGGCGGCGCTGGCGAAGATTCACATCGACCGCGGGCGCACCCAGATCAACCGCGAGCAGGGCGGGCGTTTCCTGGCCATCAAGTGCAACATCGAAGGGCGGGACATGGGCTCGTTCGTCGACGAGGCCCAGAGGGCGGTGCGCCGTGAGGTCAAGTTGCCCGAGGGTTATTACATGACCTGGGGCGGGGAGTTCGAGAACCAGCGTCGGGCCATGAAGCGGCTGTCGATCATCGTCCCCATCTCCGTGCTGTTGATCTTCTCCCTGCTGTACCTGACGTTCCAGGCGGTGCTGCCCGCCCTGGTGGTGCTGCTGGTGGTGCCGTTCGCCACCGTGGGCGGCGTGTTCGCGCTCTATCTGACCGGGACGGTGCTGTCGGTGTCGGCGGCGGTGGGGTTCATCACCCTGTTCGGTGTCTCGGTCATGGACGGCGTCCTGCTGATCACCTATGTCCGCCAGGCGCGCGAGCGCAGCCCGGAGAGCGAGGACGCCATCCTGCAGGCGGTGTCGCAGCGCCTGCGCCCGGTGCTGATGACGGCGCTGCTGGCGTCGCTGGGGCTCTTGCCGGCGGCGCTGTCGCACGCCATCGGTTCGGACACCCAGCGCCCGTTCGCCATCGTCATCATCGGCGGCCTCATCTCGTCGACGCTGCTGACGATGTTGCTGCTGCCGACGCTGTACAAGCTGGCCGACAGTTGGTTCGGGGCGGGTCGGGCCCGCCGTCGCCTGTCGCGCGCGGGGGTGTCGTGAGGGTGGCGAGGGCCGTGCTGGGCACGCTGGCGGTCCTGGTGGCAACGGGATCGGCCCGCGGCGCCGAGACCCTGAGCATGGATCAGGCGGTGGGCGTGGCCCTGAGCCGCAACCGCGACGTCATCGCCGCGCGGCTGGAGATCGACGCCGCCCAGCTGGACGTGGTGGCCGCCCGCATCTATCCGAATCCGCAGCTGGCCTACGGTTACGGGAACGTCATCCTGGGCGCCGCCAACACCCAGGACGGCATGGTGGCGGCGCACCCCGGCGCCTTCAGCCAGCCGGTCCAGAACATCGGCGTCAGCGAGATCGTCGACGTGTGGGCCAAGCGCAGCGCCCGCACCTCGGCGGCCAGTCGCAGCGTGGAACGGCGGCGCTGGCAGGTCGAGGACGCCCTGCGCGAGATCGTCTTCGCCGTCCGCTCGGCCTTCGCCGACGTGGTGCGCGAACAGACCGAGCGGCAGCTGGCCCACGAGGTGGTGGCCCGTTACGACCAGACGGTGCGCATCTCGCAGGCCCGTTTTCGGGCCGGCGACATCTCCGAAGCGGAGCTGCGCAAGATCGAGCTGGAAGGCCTGCGCTATCAGAACGCCGTCATCGACGCCGATCTGGAGCTGGATCTGGCCCGGCAACGCCTGGCCGGGTTGATGGGCCTCGGCACGGCGGGGGCGCTGCCACCCGAGCTGCAGTCCTGGGACACCCGCCAGACCTACAACCTGGACACGCTCACCACCACGGCCATGGACCAGCGGCCTGATCTGCGGGCGGCGCGGGCGTCGCGCGGGGTGGGGGAGGCGGCGTTGACGGCCGCCCGCCGCGAGGCGCTGCCCGACATCAGCGTGGGCGCCAACTATACGCACAGCGATTTCACCGTCTCGGGCGACAACCCCAACACGCTGGCCCTGACGTTGTCGCTGCCGCTGCCGCTGTTCGATCGCAACCAGGCCAACGTCGGTCGGGCCAAGCTGGACATCCAGCGCGCCGACAACGACGGCGAACGGGTGCGCCTGCAGGTGCAGCGCGAGGTGGCCGAGGCGGTGCGCCGGGCGGCCCGCGCGCAGGCGCTGCTGGGTGTGTTCGAGGGCGGCGGCATGATCGATCGCGCCGACGGCTCGCTGCGCGTCGCGGAGAAGTCGTACAAGGCGGGGGCCATCTCGCTGCTGGAGCTGCTGGAGGCGCAGCGGACGTACCTGGACATCCGCGGCCAGTACCTGCGGGCGCTGCACGACTATCGGCAGGCCACCATCGATGTCAGCCACGTGGTCGGAGAGAGGACGAAGTGATGAGACGTCTGTCGAGCCTGTTGACGACTGTGATATTGCGCGGAGCATTGGGTGCAGCCCTGCTTGGCGCCGGCGCCGGTTGCGGCAAGGGGGGCGGCGAGGCGCCCGCCGCGGCGTCCAACGGCGAAGGGGCGCGCGACTTCATCCGCCTGGATCCGGGCAGCCCGCGCCTCGACTTCATCAAGATCGAGGTGGTCAAGGAATCGTCGAAGGGGACGGAGATGTCGTTGCCGGGGCGGGTGACGTTCGACGAGGACCACACCCAGCGCGTGGCCTCGCCCATCGACGGGCGCGTGGTGGGCATCCTGGTCAAGCCCGGTGACAAGGTGCGGGCCGGGCAACCCCTGGTTCAGCTCTCCTCGCCGCAGGTGGGCCTGTTGCAATCCGACGCCCTCAAGGCCCAATCCGACCTCAGCGTCGCCCAGAAGGCGATCGAGCGCGTGCACAAGCTGCAGGGCGACGGCGCCATCTCGGACAAGGAGGTGGCCCAGGTCGAAGGAGATTTCAAGAAGGCCAGGTCCGACTATGCGCGATCGTCCGCCCAGCTGAAGGCGCTGGGCGTGGCGCCCGGCGAGCCGGCCGTCAACGTCTCGCTGCGGGCCCAGATCCCCGGCGTGGTGGTGGAACGAAACGTTTTGGCCGGCCAGGAAGTGCGCGCCGATCAGGCGATGCCGCTGCTGACCATCAGCAGCCTGGACGCGGTCTGGGTGCTGGGCGACGTCTACGAACAGGACCTCAGCGCCATAGAGCCAGGCTCCGCCGTGACGGTGACCGTGCCGGCCTACCCGGGACAAAAGTTCGCGGGGACCGTCAAGCACATCGGCGACGTCGTCGACGCCACCACGCGCACGGTCAAGGTGCGCTGCCTGGTGGCCAACCCGGACCACAAGCTGAAGCCCGAGATGTTCGCCAAGGTGCTGGTCGAGAACAGCGTCGGTCGAAAGTTCATCACGGTTCCGTCCAAGGCCGTCCTCAGCGACGGTGAATCATCGGTGGTGGTGGTGGCCACCGAAGGAAACGTCTTTCGCGCCCGCAAGGTCGAGGTCGGCCCCGACGTCGACGGCTGGGTGCGGATCCTGGCCGGGCTCACCGCCGGCGAGAAGATCGTGACCGACGGCGCCATCTTCATGAAGAAGGAAGTGGACCGCCGCTGACGGGCGCCATCCGTCGTATTCTGCGGGCATGACGGCTGCTCCGACGCCTCCCCGCCGCCGCGTCCTTCTCGTTCGAGGGCTGGCCGTCCTGGGATTGGTGCTGGTCGTAGGCTTGATCATCGCGCAGCGGGCGCGCCGGGCCGAGCGCGCTCAGGACCTGGTGATCGTCGAGGGCATCCGCAAGGTCTGCAAGCTGTCGACGATGGAGATCGCGCTGGCCGACTACGCCCGCCGGACGGTGCCCAAGACCGTCGACCTTCCGTTCACGAACGAGCCCGAGGCGTACCTGTTCTATTCGGGCGTGGTGTCGGCGGGCTTTGACGTTTGCGACGAGCCGACCCGCGTCGACGTCGACCACACGGCGCGGGTGGTGCGCGTGGCGCTGCCGCCGGCGCGGATCCTGTCGCTGGACATCAAGCGCTTCGAGACCATCAACGAGCGCTCCGGGTTCCTGAACGCCATCGCGCCCGGCGATCGCAACCGCTGGTACCAGGACGCCCGCGAGGGGTTGACGACGGCGGCGCTGGGGCAGGGCGTCCTGCCGCGCGCCGAGGCGCACGCCCGCGAGCTGCTGGGCGATTTCGTGTCGCGCTGGGGGTATCGCCTCGAGCTCACGGTGGGGCAGCCGGGCAGCGCCCCGTTGAGGTAGTGTCGGGTTTAATTCGACACCTTCCGAAACCCTCACAGTGAGTTTGCTTGATGCGCGTAGAGAGACTTGCCCTTGGAATGCTGGTCCTGATGGTCACGTCCTGCGGAAGCGCCGCCAGCAGTCCCTCCGACGGAGGTGGGAACCCGGACGCCACCCCGGACAGCGCCGGCGCCGACACGCCGCCCGTCACCGCGGAGTCGGCCTGTGTTGCCTACAGCGCTGCCTATTGCCAGAAGCAGAAAGAGTGCGCGCCCGACGTCTTCGCGTCTGCCTACGGCTCTTCCGAGGTCTGCATCAGGCAGACCCGAAACCTCTGTCCGTGGACCTTCGTTCCGGGCAGCGGTGATTCGCCGGCGGTGACCAGCAACTGCGCCGCGACCATCAGCGCCGCCAGCTGCGCGGATTTCAATCACAACGACGCCTGCACCTTTGCCAAGGGAACGCTGGCCAACGGTTCGCCCTGCCAGCTGGACCTTCAGTGCGACAGCGGACGGTGTTCCCGGCCGGCCGATCCCAGCTGCGGTGTCTGCCGGGCGCCGTCGGCGAAAGGTGACCCCTGCAGTGATTCGGACGCGTGCGGTGGCGAGGGGCTGGCCTGTGACCTCTCCGGGAGCAGCAACGTCAGCGTCTGCAAGGCGGTTCGAAAAGCCGGAGAGTCGTGCGCCGACACGCTGGATCTCTGCGAACTCCAGTCGTTCTGCAACCCGCAAGGCATGTGCGAGCCCACCAAGGCCGCCGGCGCTGCCTGCACTGGTAACGACGAGTGCCAGTGGGACATTGGCTTGTTGTGTCTGTCCGATTCGAAGTGTGGGCCCTGGCGGCTGGTGGGCCGTGGCGAATCCTGCGACGGCAACGATGTCTCGTGCCTGGGTGATTCTGTCTGCAATCTGACGACGATGAAATGCGAAGCCTATGCCCTGGAGGGCGAGCCCTGCACCCCGCCCGACAATCTGGTGGGATGTGAATTCGGGCTGACCTGCGTCGCCGGGAAGTGCGCGGTGCGCACGGCGCTGGTTTGCAACTGAAGCCTGGGCCGGCGCCCCCGGCAGAGACATCCGAACGGCGCCGGGGAACGTTGTACGCCATCGGCGCGTACGGCATGTGGGGGCTGTTCCCGCTTTACTGGCCGCTGCTGAAGCCAGCTGGGGCGCTGGAGCTCCTGGCCCACCGGATCGTCTGGTCGCTGGCGACGGTGATCGTCATCCTGGCTGCCCGCCGGCAGTGGGCGTGGATCCCGGCGCTGCTCCGCAAGCCCCGGAAGGTGCTGCTGCTGGCGCTGGCGGCGGCCCTGGTCTCCGTCAACTGGGGTGTCTATATCCACGCCGTCAACAGCGCCCAGGTCGTCGAGAGCGCGCTGGGATATTTCATCAACCCGCTGGTCAGCGTCCTTCTGGGCGTGTTTGTCTTTCGAGAGCGGCTGCGCCCCTGGCAGTGGGTGGCCACCGCGTTTGCCTCGGTGGCGGTGGTGGTGCTGACCGTCAACCACGGCCGCCCGCCCTGGATCGCCCTGGTGCTGGCCGGCAGCTTCGCCACATATGGTTTGGTAAAGAAGACGGCCCAGGTGGGCGCGCTGGAGAGCCTGACCGTCGAGACCGTGGTGCTTTTTCTCCCGGCGCTCATCTACCTGCTGCGCCTGCACCAGCGGGGCGGCGATTCATTTCTGGGTCATGGCGCCCCCCACGTCCTGTTGCTGATCTGCAGCGGGGTGATCACCGCGTTGCCCCTGCTGTGCTTCACCGCCGCCGCCCTGCGCATTCCGCTGACCGCCATCGGCCTGCTGCAATACATCGCCCCGACGTTGCAGTTTCTCTGCGGCGTGCTGGTCACCCACGAGACCATGCCGCCGGCGCGCTGGGTCGGCTTTTCGCTGGTCTGGGCGGCGCTGGCGATATTTGCCTGGGACGGGTTGCGGACCGCATCCTTTTGGACGACTCGGTCGTCATCCTTGGGGAGGGAACAGCGATGAGGACAATCCTGGTTCGATACAAGACAGCGCTGGCGCACGCCGCCAGCAATGAAGCCCTGGTGCACGCCGTGTTCGACGAGCTCCGCGCCAGCGCGCCGGAGGGCATTCGTTATGCGACCTACCGCCTGGAGGACGGCGTGTCGTTCGTTCACCTGGCCACGCTGGCATCGGCGTCGGCGTCGGCGGAGGACAATCCGCTGACCAGCCTGCCGTCGTTCAAGGCCTTTCAGGCCGACCTGAAGAGCCGGTGCGTCGAGCCGCCGGTGGTCACCACCTTGCTGGCCGTGGATTCCTACGGCCCGGCTGGGTCAGGAGGGGCGTCATGAGCCAGGCGAAGGGCGCCGGGACCAAGGACAGCCCGTGGGAGCTGAAGACGGCGCCCGGCACGTCCGACTATCAGGCCTACCGGGACGAGGCGGCCGACCCGCCCGCGCTGGTCGTCCAGGTCGGCAAGACGCAGCTGCGCTATCACCTGCGCTGCATCGAGGATCTCCACGCCATGCTGGCGAAGAACGGCGAGTGGGTCTTGCTGGGCAGCGCCGACGAGCAAAAATCCGCCGCTGACGGCACCGTCGAGGGGTGGGGCCGCGCCAGCAGCAACCCGGTCAAGGGCTGGTACGGTCTGAAGAAGGGGCTGCGCGGGCGCTTTGGGATGTACGTGCCGCCCGTCCTGGAGGCGCTGGGTCTGGCCGAGGTCGAGCACAACCCGAAGAACAACCGGATGCGCGCCGTGGTGAAGAAGAAATAGTGGGCGCCGAGCCGCCCAGCGGCCTGGCGGCCGCCCGCGAGGAATTCCTGGCGCTGGTGGACGGCGTCCGCCCCGAGCTGCATCGCTATTGCGCGCGCCTGACCGGTTCGGTGATCGAGGGCGAGGACATCGTGCAAGAGACCCTGGCCAAGGCGTTCTATGCCCTGAGCCTGTCGGCCGAGGTGCCGCCGCTGCGTCCCTGGCTGTTCCGCATCGCCCACAACGCGGCCCTGGATTTTCTCAAGAGCCACGGTACGAAGTACACGGAGGCGTGCGCCGAGCTCGCCGACACGTCGTCCTTCGATGACAGCCCCGATCCCGCGGTGGTGCGGGCGGCCCTGGCCCGTTTTCTGTCGCTGCCCGTCACCCAGCGCAGCGCGGTCATCTTGAAGGACGTCCTCGGTCACTCGCTGGAGGAGACGGCCGAGACCATGGGCACGACGGTCATGGCCGTGAAGGCCGCGCTGGTGCGCGGGCGGGGGAACCTGGTGCAGCAAGAACGCGAGGAGAAGCAGATCGCGGCGGAGGTGCGGGCCACGCTGGACCGGTATACCCGCCTCTTCAATGCGCGCGACTGGAACGGTGTTCGGGCGATGGTCGGCGACGACTGTCGGCTGGACCTGGTCTCGAAGTCGCAGCGTCGTGGCAAGCAGGTCGGCATGTACTTTGACCGCTACGAAAAAGGAGCGGTCCGGCTGCGCGTCGTTCGACTGGATGGTCGGCCGGCGCTGGCGGCCTACGTGGCGGACGCGGCGGCGCCGGCGTACTTTGTGTTGCTGGAGGTCGAGGACGGGCGCGTGACGCTGATCCGCGACTTCCGTTACGTGCCGTACATCGCGGCCGAGGCGGAGTACGAGCTGCTGGACGAGTAGCTGTCGGCGCGTCCGCGGCGGTGCATCAATCCGGGGGGCAGTGCTTCTGGATCACGGCCAGCAGCGCCCGCAGGTTCAGCGGCTTGGGGATGTGGCTGGGGACGTTCATCTCCTTGGCCAGCTCGGCGCTGTCCCGCAGCGCCGAGACGATGACCACGGGGATGGCGGACAGCGCCGGGTTGCGGAGCTGTTCTTCCCTGAACATCTTCCCGTCCATGACCGGCATCATCAGGTCGAGGATGATCAGACAGGGATGCACGTCGGGCATCCCCAGCTTGTCCAGCGCCTGGCGACCATCGCCGGCCCCCACCGGCTGGTAACCGTGGTCCTCCAGAAAATCCATCAGACTCTCTCGAATGTCGTCGTCGTCGTCGACGACGAGCACTTGTCGGTTGGACATCAGTGCGCCGCGCTGGTCGCAGACAGTTCACTGGTGGGCGACGGCTGGATGGGCAAGCGGATCGTGAAGCACGCCCCGCCGTCCGCCATGTTTCGCGCCGCGATGGAGCCGCCCTGAACCTCCACGATCCGGCGGGCCACATAGAGGCCCAGCCCCAGCCCTCCATAGTGCCGGACGGGTGAGGCCCGCTCGAAACGGCCGAAGATCCGCTCCAGGTCCTGGTCGGGGATGCCGGGGCCGCGGTCGGCGATCTCGATGACGGCGTCGCTCTGGTCCACCGACAGCGAGACCCTGATGGGAGCGCCGGCTCCGTACTTGAGGGCGTTCGAGAGGACATTCATGACCACCTGGTCGACCCGCAAGCGATCCCACGACCCGTCGATAGTCCCGGGCGTCGAGAACAGGATGTCACAGCGGGCCTTGGCCGCGGCGCCGCAAAGGCTGTCGATCACCTGGGAGACGGTCTCGGACAGGTCCATCCGCTCCGGCTTCAGGACCAGCCGCCCGGTGGCGATGCGGGAGACGTCCAGCAGCGATTCGACCAGCGCGGACAGTCGCTCTGCGTTTCGGACGGCGCGCCGGTACCGCTTGGCCACTCTTTCGTCTCCCTCGGCCTGCCCGGCGTGGTCGCTGTTCTGTTCTTGCCAGCTGTGCAGCTCGATCTGCAGGGCGGTCAGCGGCGTCTTCAGCTCGTGCGAGGCGATGGACAGGAACTCGTCCCGCAGCCGGACGGCCTCCTCGGCGCGGACCCGATGCAGCCGTTCGTTGTCCAGCCGAACGCGTTCGGTCAGGTCGCGGGTCACCTTGGCAAAGCCCAGCAGTTCACCCGAGGCGTTGCGGATCGCGGCGAGGACCACGCTGGCCCAGAACTTCGTGCCGTCCTTGCGCAGGCGCCAGCCTTCCTCCTCCACGCGGCCGTCACGGGCGGCGGCTTCCAGCTCCTGCTCACACTTGCCGGCGCGCACGTCCTCTTCCAGTCGAAAGCACGAAAAATGCTTTCCGATGATGTCGTCGGCCGAGTAACCCTTCAGCCGCTCCGCGCCGCTGTTCCAGGTCATGACATAGCCGTCCGGGTCCAGCATGAAGATGGCGTAGTCTTCCACGGAGTCGACCAGCAACCGGAAACGCTCCTCGCTGCGGCGAAGGTCGTCTTCCCGTCGCCGCCGCTCCTCCTCGGCGTTGCGCCGCTCGGTCAGATCGCGCGTGACCTTGGCAAAGCCGGAGAGCTCGCCGCTTTCGTCGCGCAGGGCGGTGATGATGACGTCGGCCCAGAAACGGGTGCCGTCCTTCCGGACACGCCAACCTTCGTCCTCGACGCGGCCGTTCCGCACCGCCTCGGCCAGCAGCTCGCTGGCGTGGCCGCTGGCCTGGTCCTCCGGCGTGTAGAACACACTGAGGTGACGGCCGATGATCTCGCCGGGCGCATAGCCCTTGATGATCTCCGCGCCGGCGTTCCAGGTCTGCACCCGGCCGCCCGGGTCCAGCATGAAGATCGCATAGTCCCTGACGCTCTCGACCAGCAGCTGGAACTGATCCGCGCTGTTGGCCCGCTGCGGGCGGGTGATCTCGCGCCGCCGCGTGGCCTGCCGCGTTTGCGTCACTGGACGCTGCCTTCCTGCATTCCTCGGGGCAACACGACGGTGAAGAGGGTGCCCGTCGAATCATCCGATCGGACCGCGATATCGCCCCCGTGCGATCGCACGATCTCCTTGGTGATGAAAAGGCCCAGGCCCAGGCCCCGGCGCGCGATGCGCTGCACCTGGCCCGACAGTGGCTCGAAGACCTTGGGCAGCACGTCGGCGGCGATGGCGCCCCCGTTGTGCACCTCGACCCGTATGGACTGCCTGGCGGCGCCGTTGATCTTCACGGTGACGCCGGCGTCGACGATGCCGTGCTGGACGGCGTTCGCCACCAGGTTGGAGAACGCCTGTGACAGGCGGTCGGGGTCCCAGACGCCCGTGGTGTCGCCGATCTCTTCCAGGCGCAGCGCCCAGCTCGGGTTGGCGTCGTCCAGCTCGTCCATCATCTGTCGGATCAGCTGGCGGAGATCCACCGGCTGGCGACGCAGGGGAATCCCGGCGCCCAGGCGGACGCGCGTGAAGTCCAGGAGCTGATCGATCATCTTCGTCATCCGGTCGCTGCTGGACAGGATCCGGGACAGCGGCTTTCGCAGCTTGTCGTTCTCGTCGCGGGCCATGGCCAGGCGCGCCGCCGTGATGATCGCCGCCAGCGGGTTGCGCAGATCGTGACCCAGGATGCCGGTGAACATCTCGTTGAAACGGACCGTCTGCTGCAGCTCGGCCACGGAGTTGAATCGGCAGACCGCGGCGGCCACGTGGTTGGCGATGGCCCGCGCCAGATCCAGCTCCTGCGAGGCCAGCTTTCGCGGGCGATCGTAATAGACCATGAACTTGCCGATCAGCCGTCCTGCCGCCACCAGCGGGATGAACCCCAGCGCGCCGATCCCCTCGGCGCGGAACAGCGGCCGGTACGATTCCATCGCTGGATCCACGGCCACGTCGTTGCTGAAGATGGGCTGGGGATCGTGCGCGTCGCGCGACCAGGGGGAATGCCCCTCGACGGCCCGCCGGTATCCGTCGGAGAGGTTGCGCCAGGCCCGGAAGCGCATCACCCCGTCGGCATCGAAGATCAGGATCGACGCCCGGTCTGTCCCCAGGGCGTCCTCTATCGCGTCCAGGGCCGCCTGGAAGATGTCCTCCACGTTTTCGGCGCTGATCACCGCCGCCGCCAGTCCGTAAAGCAGCTCAGCGCGGGCGCGGCTGGCCCGCTCGGATTCCAGGAGGCGCAGGCGTTCCAGGGCCTGGGCGCTGTAACGGGCCACCAGCAGAAGGAAGCTCTGCTCCTCCTCATCCAGGGGGCGGGCGTCGTCGAAGGTGAACCCCAGCGCGCCCAGAGTTCGCCCGCTGGCCACGATGGGCAGGCAGGCGATGCTGTACTGCCGCCCGGGGGTGGTGACCGTCGCCAGGTGGGGATATCGCGCGATCAGCTCGGCTCGTGATGGCACCCAGACCGCCTGTCCGCGCCGGATGGCGTCGATCACCGGAACGCTGGGTTCCTGGTCGACGGGGATCGCGTCGAGCAGCCGCCGGGTTTCGTGGGTGTACCCGTTGGCGCGACAGAGAGTGGCCACCCTCTGTTCGTCCTTGACCAGCCACAACCCCGAGCTGGAGGCGCCCAGCGCCAGCCCCACCTGATCGACCACGGCTTCGAACACCTGGTCGGGCGTGACGGCGTCGGCCATCGCGGCGGTGATCTGCTTGAGGCGGTCGGTGCGCCGGGCGTGGGCCTCCCGGCCGCGCTCGGCCTCCTTCCAGTCTCGCAGCGATTCGCGCAGCGCTTGCTCCACCTTGCTGCGCTCGGCTATCTCGGCCACCAGGGCCTGGACATGCTCCGCCGGCCCCGGCGCCAGGGTCTTGTCGAGGAGGGGACGGACCTCCGTGTGGCTCTCGCAGACCGAATGAAGGCCATGCAACCCGCCTTCTTCGTAAAAGTTGGACGTCACGTACGCGCACAGGAGCGAGAAGGACCGCGTCTTTTGCAGGTCGTTCCACATCTCTTCCAGCTTTTCGGCCGCGAGCCGGTTTCCGCGCCGCCAAAGGACGTCAACCATCTCGCCGTAGGCGCGGGTCGGCTTGCCCGGCCCCGCGGCCGCGCCGGCGCCTTGCAACACCGGTACGATGCTCGCCTGAAAGAGGGTCCAGCTGGGCAGGCCGTCGACCATGAACTTTGAAAGCGTCTCGTCGGCGTCCAGCAAGACCAGACGACCGCTGGTCCGGCTGCCCTCCACGTCGAATCCCTTGCCGGCCAGGGCAGCGCCAAACGCGTGGCGGTGGACCTCGGTGGCGATCACCACGATCGCTTCACCCGCGGTCAGGGCCTGGGCCACAAACTCCACGACGATGTCGCGCAGACGACCGTCGTTTTCATAAAACGCCACGGCGTGCCAGGGTTCTTCCCTGGCAAGGGAGGAAGTCACGGGCTCGGTGACACTTTCGAGATCGACTCCGGAACAAGCAGCCTGCAGCCTCACCGGGACTCCTTTATGGGGAGTAGACCTCTTAGTCACCTTCCCTCCTGGGGACAAGCATCGACGATCGACGTTTAATGGATTCTGCGCCGATTCTTCAGGTTTTCCAGCTTCCTTGAACCGGGTCGATGGGATCGAGGACGTCGCCGTCGCCGTCGCCGTCGGGCGCGAGCTGGTGATCCAGGGTTCGGCGCACGGCGAAGAGCAGCTGGTCCGGATCGTAGGGCTTTCGCAGCAGCTCCAGGCCCGTCTGCCGCATCAGATCGACCAGGTTGACGCCGGCGGTGTACCCGCTGGACAGAAGGATGCGGGTGTCGGGATGGCGCTGGCGCAGGCGCTCGATCACGGTGGCGCAGGGGGTGCCCGGCATGATCACGTCGGTGACCAGCAGGGCGAAGGTCTCTCGGTCGACCATCTCCAGGACGGCGTCGCCGCTGTCGACGGCGGTCACGTGGTAACCGCCCTCCTTCAGGATGCGGAGGGCCACGGAGCGCACCGCCGGATCGTCATCGGCCAGCAGGATCCGTTCGCCGCTGGTCCCGCGCGGGACGGCGCCGCGCAGCTTGGTGCCGACGTTGACCGCCAGGCGCTGGGCGGCGGGCAGGTAGACCTTGAACGACGTGCCCACCCCCGGCTCGCTGTAACAGTGAAGCATGCCGCCGTGCTGGCGCACGATACCGTAGGACATGGACAGGCCCAGTCCCGTGCCGGCGTGCAGCTCCTTGGTGGTGAAGAAGGGATCGAAGATGCGCTCCAGCAGATCGCGCGACATGCCGACGCCGGTGTCGGTCACCGTGATCAGGACATAGCGGCCCGGTTTGGCCCAGGGGTGGGTCTGGGCGTATTTGCCGTTGACCACCACCTGCTCCGTCTCCAGCGTGAGGCGGCCGCCGCCCGGCATGGCGTCGCGGGCGTTGATGCACAGGTTCATGAACACCTGATCGATCTGCGTGGGATCGCCCTCCGTCAGCGGCAGACGCGTCCCGGGGATCAGATCGATCTGGATGGTCGCGGGGAGCACCCGCCGGACCAGGTTGAGGAGCTCGGTCAGCTGTCCGTTGACGTCGAGCGGTTTCATCTTCAGATCCTGCTGTCGGCTCATGGCCAGCAGCTTTCGGGTCAGCTCGCGCCCACGCACCGCCGCTTCGATCACGGCGCGGATGTCGGTCAGCTGTTCTTCGTCGCGCGTCGCTTGCTCGGCCATGGTGGCGCTGGACAGGATCACCGTCAGCAGGTTGTTGAAGTCGTGGGCGATGCCGCCCGCCAGCATCCCCAGGCTCTCCAGCTTCTGCAGTTGCAGCAGGCGTCGCTCCAGATCCGATCGCTCTCGCTCGGCGTGCTGTCGCTCTTCCAGGTGGCGCAGCCGCCCGGCGGCGATGGCGATCTGACTGGCCATTCCCACCAGGTAGTCGAGCTGCGGGCGCTCCGGTACCAGGCAGCCTTCGTCGCCGAAGGTCCCGACGCCGAACAGCCCGACCGATCTGTCCAGGACGCGCAGCGGGATGTTGATCATGGTGCGGTTCTGCAGCTTCTCGACGATCTCCTTGTTGGTGCGCGGGTCCAGGCGCGCGTCGGGGATCACCAGCGGCCCATCACTTTGCAAGACCTCCTGCAAGAACTGATCGCCGCTGATCTTCAGAACAGGAGCCACCCTCCAGACGATGTCGCGGTGCTCGCCGGAGAAATCGATCAGACGAAGCTCGTCATGGCTTTCGTCGTCGCGGACCATGAACCAGATGTGTCGATAGCCAATTGCCGATTCCACCTCTTCGCGCGCCAGGGACAGCAGCTCGGTGAAGAGGGTGACCGGCAGAAGCTTCTTGGCGAAGGCCAAAAGACGATCTGTCGACAGTTCGCCCATCGAGGAAGCCGGACGATACACGCGGGGTGCGGCCGGGGCCAGGGCTTCTCGCACCCCGTCGAATGTAAAACCGATTTACAGTTTGGGAGCGCCGAAGAGGCGCTGGGCCAGCCCTGACGAACGATGAATCTGACGGGCCACACCTTGTTCGAAAATTCTCGGCGCGCCGACGATGACGGCAGAGTGACGAGCCCGGGTCAGCGCGGTGTACAGCAGCTCGCGCGACAGAAGAGGGAGGTCCTCGTCGGGAAGAATCAACGCCAGGGCGTCGACCTCGGAGCCCTGGGCGCGGTGGACGGTCAACGCGTAAGCGAGCGCCAGGTCGGGGGCCAGATGCGCCAGCGGAAAGGCGACGAAGCTGTCGCCCCGGGCAAAGACGGCGGCCAGCGTGGCAGCGGAGGAATCGTCGGCCGTCTCGCCGAGGGGGGCGACCGCCGCCACGTCGCCGAACACGACCTGCGCGCAGATCCCCAGATCACCGTTGAACAGGCCGCGCTGGTAATCGTTGCGCAGCATGATCAGCGGTTCACCGACGGCGAAACCGCCGGCCGCCTGTTGATGATGGGCGGCGGCGCGCCGGTGCAAGGTGGCGTTCACCGCGTCGGCGCCGGTGGGACGGGCGGCGCCGCGGGTGACGCACAGGATGCGATGATCGTGCTGGTGGGCGTACAGCGCGGCCAGATCGCGCGCATCGCCAGCGGCGGGCCCCGAGGCATCAAAATGAAACACCCGTCGCGAAAGGCGTGTCTGATCGCCGGCGCGGCTGCTGGCCCGGGCCATCCAGCGACCGAAAAAGTCCTCCAGTGTGCCGCCCACCAGCTGTTCCATCCCTTCAAAGGTCAGCTCGGCGGCGCGCCGTCGCTGCGGCAGGGCCAGCTCCGCGGCCCGATCGGTGCGGATCGCTTCTGCGGCCGCCAGGATGGACCGGCCGGCGCCGGTGGCGGGATCCATGCGATAGCTGCGGGTCAGCGTGACCGCCCAGGGTGCTGTCGCCAGATCGCGAAAGACCGCGCCCGCGTCGACGGAGGGCAACTGGTGCGCGTCGCCAAGGAAGACCAGGCGGGCGTCGTCGCGGACCGCGCCGGCCAGGCGTTCCATCAGGCCCAGATCAACCATCGAGCTTTCGTCGACGATCACCAGTCGGTGGGGCAGGCGATGGTTGCGGTGGTGGCGGAATTCCCCCGACGCCGCGGAGGCGCCCGATGCCGTCGATCCTCCGGATGCAGTCGATGCCCGATAGCCGAGCAGACGGTGCAGGGTCTCGGCCGCCGGGCTGGCGCCGGCGCCGGCGCCGACGGGGTGCGCCGCCAGGGTTTCATTGATGCGATGGGCAGCCTTGCCGGTGGGCGCGGCCAGGGCCACGTCGGCGGCCTCGATTCCCAGCGCCGCCGCCGCTCGCAACAGCGCGACGATCACCGACGTCTTTCCCGTTCCCGGCCCGCCGGTGATCACCGCCAGCGGTCGTGACAGCGCGGCCGTCACGGCGGCGCGCTGCTCGTCGGACAGGGGCGTGCCGGGCAGCGCGGCGGTGGCGGCCAGCGCCCGCTCCAGCTCGGCCGGCGACAGCGATGGGGGCGGACCCTCCAGGCGGCTGCGCAGCGCTTGCGCCAGGCGTTGCTCGACGGCGAACACGCGCTGGTGATACAGGAACCCGCCGTCGACGATGAACGGCTTGAATTCGCCGGGCCCGCCTACCAGCGTGGCTAGGGCCGGGGTGGTTTGCAGGCGCGCCGCCAGCGTCAGCACCGGACCGCATTCGTCCTTCGGAATTCCCATCGAGGTCAGCAGCGCCGGCAACAACCCATCGTCGCGGCCGGTGTGCCTCGTGGGCGCCGGCTGCGGCAGCGGGAGGCGGGTGTCGCCCCGTCGCTGGCCTTCCAGCGTGGCCAGCACCAGCAGCGCCCAGGCCCGGCGGTCGTCGTCCGACAGGCCGGTGGCCCAGGAAGCCGCCTCGGCGCACAGGTGCAGGGCCTCGTCGGAGACGTCAGCGGCGCGCAGGGCCTGCACCAGCGTCGTCGGCAGCGCGGGGGTGCTCATGTGTTCGCCTCGCGCGGGGAAAACGCCGCGGCGATCGTCGCGCCCAGGTCGTCACGCCAGCGCGCGACGTCGGCAAAGGAGGGCCGCCAGACATGGACCGCGTCGGGCAAGCCGCGCAGGAAGACGAAGATCATGCCGCCAAAGCGTGCCTCGTAGTCGGCCCCCGAGGCGATCCCCAGCATCTTGACCAGCGCCACGGCGTAGAGCCGGGCCTGCAAGCCATAGTTGGCGGCGACGTGAGCGCTGACGGCGTCGGAGGTCCACGCCGGCAGCCGGTCGCTCTTCCAGTCGCCCAGATAGGCGCGGCCATCGACCTCGACCACGAAATCGATGAAGCCTTTGACGAAGCCGGCGTCACCGGCGTCGGTTGCCGCGGACGCTGGCGCGGTCGGCGACGACGCCGCCCCCGTGGCCGCCCCCACCGCCGGATAGACGAACTCGACCTCGCGCAAGATTCGTCCGGCGCTGGCCACGCCGTCCAGCGTGCGGCCTCCGGGCAGCGCGATCGGCGTGGTCAGCGCCGCGTGGACCAGGCGCTGGGCTTCGGCCAGATGCTCGGGCTTGCGATCAAATCGGCTGGCCGCCCGCGCAAAGACCTGGCTCACCGCCGGCAGCGCCGCCCAATCGGCCAGCGGCGGTCGGCCGGCCAGACTGTCCAGCGGCAGCGCCTCCAGCACGGCGTGCAGAAAAATTCCGGTCAGGGCGCCGCCCGGCAAGGGCTGGTCGGCACCCGGCGCCACGGTGGCCGCGGCGGTCGCGTCGCCTTCCAGATCGGCGGCGCCCGCCTCGCCCACCAGCCCGTCATCCAGCGGATCCTCGGGCGCTTGATAGCCGCCGTGCGCCTGTTTCAACCGCGAGTACGAGGTGATGACAAACCCGCCGCGCCGCCGGCGCAGCTCGTCCAGGGCGTGGGCCCGACCGGCGGTCTGGTCTGCCAGCAACGCGGCCGGCGGCTGCCAGGCGCCCAGGGCCTGCAGGCGCTGGCGGCGCGTTGACTGGGCGGCCTCCTCGTCGACGGCGGGCGGGCAGGGGACCTCCCGGGCGGCGAACAGCTCGCGGCGCGGATCGCGGAACACCGGATCCGAGACCAGGGCGCGCAGGCGGCGATTGACGTGGCGATAACCGCCCATCAACTTTTTCCACTCCTCGGCCTCCGGCCCGGCCGTCATCTCCAGCAGCTCGTCGCCGGGCGGCAGGTTGCCGAAGTAGGGGAGGTAGAGGCGCGATTTGGCCCGCGTCAGGGCCACGTACAGCAGGCGCTGATCTTCCTGGGTCTGCTCCGCCTTCAATCGCTCTTCGATGACCAGCCGCCGCGGCCGCCCATAGGTGGCCACGCGCTGGCCGCCCGCGCCGAAGGTGCGCACCTTTCGCGTGCCGCCGCGCCAGGCGGTGAAGCCCCCGTAAAGGAAGACGACCTCCGCCTCCAACCCCTTGGCCTTGTGCATGGTCATGATCTGTACGGCGTCCCGGTCGCTCTCCCGCCGCTGAACGTTGCCGTCCTCGGGGTCGGGCTTGTGGGCGCTGTCGATGAAGCCGCCGAGCTGGGTCAGCAGATCGGGAAGGGCGCGCCGCCCTTTCACCGTTTGCGCCAGCAGCAGGTCAAAGATGTGCAGGTAATTGGTCAGGCGGCGCTCGCCGGCGCCGGCGAACAGCTCGCGGCGGATGACGCCGCTTTCGTCCAGGATGCGGTGGAACAGGCTTTCAAAGCGGTGCTCGTCGGCCAGCGCCTTCCAGCTCTCCAGGCGCGCCACCAGCGGATGGTCGGCCCCCACCGTGGCGCAGTCGGGAAGATCGGACAGCGACAGGGCAAAGAACGGCGTCAGCCAGGCGCGCAGCCGTTTCGAGCGATCGCCGGGGTCGTCGACGGCGGACAGCAGATCCTGAATGTGGCGCGCCTCCGGCGTCTGATAAAGGCCGTCCTGCTTGAAGAACGTGAAGGGGACCCCGGCCTCGCGCAGGGCGGCGCCCACGGCTTCCCCTTCGGCCAGCATGCGCGTCAGCACGAAGATCTCGCCGGCGGGAACGGCGGTGGGGGGAGCAAGCAGCGCGCGGATCTCGGCGGCGATCCGCGCCGCCAGGCTGCGCCGCACGTCGCGGGCGCGCATGTCGCCCGGCTGGGTGGGGGTCACCGACAGCAGCGTGACGGCGGGGCGAGGCGCCGGCGGCTGCGCGGGCACGTGCGGGGCAAGACCGGCGCTGACCGGCCGGTCATAGTGAATGTCCCCCTTGGCGTCGAAGAACGGATCATCCGCCTGGTGGTCCAGGATGGCGTTGTAGGCGTCGATGAGCGGCGCCGTCGAGCGAAAGTTGCGCTCGAGGTGCACAGCGGGACCGCCGTCGCCCGAGACGGCCCGGCGCGCGATCAGGTACGTCTGCACGTCGGCGCCGCGGAAACCGTAGATGGCCTGCTTGGGATCGCCGACGATCACCAGCGGGCTGGTGCTGTCAGCGGCCAGGAAGATCCGACGAAAGATCCGCCACTGGATCGGATCGGTGTCCTGGAATTCGTCGATCAGCGCGCAGCGATACCGCGCGCGCAGGGCGCGGACCAGTTCGTCGCCGTGCGGGCCGTCCAGGCTCTCCGCCACCAAGGCCAGCATGTCGTCGAAGTCAAAGACGCCGCTCTGACGCTTGTGCGTGTCCAGCGCGACGTTGACGATGGGACCGAACAGCTGCGCCACCGCCACGCCGATGGGCACCACCGCGTCGGCGAGATCGAAGAAGGCGCGCCGCAACCGTTCGGCGTCGCCGGGCAGCGGGCCGGGGCCCAGCCTGGGTTCGACGAACGTGGACAGGTCGTCGGCGTCCTCGAATTCGGTCAGCAGCGCGGGCAGATCGCCGCTGGCGATGAAGCGCCGGCAGATCTCGGCGGCGATCTCCATCCGGCCGGTGATCGCCTTGGCCGTCGATGCGTTGCGAATCTGCGCCCGCAGCGCCGACACGGCGGCGCTGTCCGCCATCACGCCCAGAAAATCCCGCACGGCGCTGGCGATGCGCACCGGGTCGAAGGTGGCGGCCCAGGGCGACGTGGCAGCGAACCGGCGCGCGTCGTACAGCAGCGTCTCCAGACCGGCCACGGTGTACCCGCAGGCCATCCAGGCGGTCAGGTAGGGGCGCAGATCGTCGTCGACGGCCAGGCGGCGGCGCAGGACGTCGCGGAACACCTGCCCGAACACCTGCCGGCTGTCGACGTGACGCTGGGAGAACAGGCGCAGGCTGGCGAACGGGTTCTCCGTCAACACGCGCTGGCAGAACCCGTGCATCGTGGCGATGGTGGCGCGGTCGAACGATTGTCGGGCGCGCTGCAGGCGCGCCACGGCGGTGGCGTCCAGCCGCCAGCAATGGTCGGGCGGACCGCCGTCGCCCGCGGGCGGCGGCGCCGCTCCGGCGGCGACGGCCAGCAGGCGATCGATGGCGCCCCGCAGGCGGCGCGACAGCTCGGCCGCTCCCTTGTCGGTGAAGGTGACGACCAGGATGTTCTCGATGCGAACCTCGTCGCCCGTACCCCCATCGGCGCCGATCACGCGATCAAGGACCAGATGCTCCAGCAGGAACGTCTTGCCGGTGCCCGCCGAGGCCTCGATGACCGCGCTGCGATCGTGCGGCAGGCGGCCGAGTTCGACCGGTTTCGGGTACAGCGCC
>DATLVT010000541.1:0-16672 GCA_035577105.1 Polyangia bacterium | reverse complement strand
TACATCGCCCGCATGCACCGGTCCATCCATCGGCTGTGGGGATTCGGACAGCTGGAGGACTGGGACGAAAAGGCCGGGTCCAATCCTTTCAACAACCAGGACCTGCTGACCACGCTGGAGATGGTCCTGAACGGCGACGGCACCGTCGACAAGATCACCATCGTGCGCGCCTCCGGCTACCTGCCGTACGACGTGGCGGCGATCGACGTGGCCTATTCAGCCGGCCCCTACCCCGATCCCCCGCGCGAGATCCGCTCCGCCAACGGCAAGATCTATATCCACTGGCGCTTTTATCGGGACGGTCGCCAGTGCGCCACCTCCGGCGTTGATTACTTCATCCTGAACAACCCACCGGCCGGTGGCGACAACGGACCGGCCGTGGCCGAGAGCGAGGCCGCTGCCACGCGCAAGGCCTCCGGCGGCACGGTCCGCCTGCCCGAACACCAGCACGAAGGCGCCGGCGGCCAGCACGAGGGCACGGGCGCCGGCGAAGGCGCGCCCGGCAGCAACGGTGACGGCGAGGGCGAAGGCGGCGGTCCGCGCCGGCTGGAACGTGGCGGCAACACCGGCGCCGCGGCGCCCGCTGCCCGCCCCAAAGGAACCCGCGTCGCCAGCGCGGGCCAGGAATCAGCCGTCCACGTCCCGCGGGCCGACGATGCCCGCGCCCGTCAAACCGCCGAGGCGTGGTTCGGCGCCCTGGCGCGCGGCGATCTGAACGCCATGTTGAACGGTGCCAGCTATCCGTTCCGATCCAGCGGCGGCGTGGCCGCGTCGACGCGCGATCAGCTGGCGTCGATGCTGGGGCCGCTGGTCGAGGAGTCATCCCGGCACGGCGGCGGCACCGTCGAGGTTCACACCGCCGCCTCGCTGCGCGGCGTGCTGGGGCGTCTGCCCCCCGGGATCGACGACGGCTCCGGCTTGCTGTTCGCGGCCGGCACGCTGTCCAAATCCGAAACGCTGATCCTGGTCCTGGCGCCCAAGCCCGAAGGCTGGTCCGCCGCCGGGTTGTTCCGCCGCTGATTGCATCAGCGCAAGGGCGGCTGAACCCGCGGCTCAGCGCAGCTCGTAGTGCGCGACGTGGCGTAGATTGAGGAAGTTGATCGTGAAGTGGGCCAGCACGGCGCCCGTCAGATCACCGGTCCACAGGAAGAGCTGCCCCAGCAACAGCCCCGCCACGAACGACGCCAGCGTCCAGGGCAGATAGCGGAGGCGTGGCCCGATGTGCAGCAGCGCGAAGGCCGCGCTGCTGCCCAGCACGCCGATGGCCGGGACCAGCGCCCCGCGGAAGAACATCTCCTCACCGACCGAGGAGGCCGCCGCCATCACCACGATCTCGGACGGCGTCAGCGGACTGAGCAGCGCCCGAAACTCGCGGTGCAGGGCCCGCGCCCATTCAAACCGATGGACCGCCAGGCGCGAGACAAAGACCACGATCAGACCCAGCACCAGGCCCAGCAGGATCCCGGACAGGACCAGGGGCTCCTCCCGGCCGGCCACCTGCCAGACATTGGGTTGCCCCCGCAGTCCCCCCCAGACCAGAGCCGCCGCCCCCAGGCCCAGGTAGGCAACCATGACCAGCACCGGGCGGGACCAACCAGAGCCGCGGGAGATCATGCGCGCCGCATACTACCCGGGCCAACCGGCCCTTGCCGGCGAATCGACAGACCCCTACCTGAACACACACAAGACCATATAATTATTAGTGAATTTACAGAAAGGTTTTCAGCAGATTCCCATGCTTCGTCATGGTAAACGATTGACCGAAATGGCGGTCCCGGCTCTGCGCACGCGACGGACAATGCAGCGCAGTCCCCTCACCAGCAGCATGGAGCGTGAGGTCGGACTGCAGAAGCTGCTGTCGACGCGCATCTGCGATCTGCAGCTTCGTCCCGAAGGAACGCTGGCCGAATGTGTGGAGCAGGTGATCGGCGAGCTGCGCGCCAAGGGGATCACCTTCGTGCCCGCGTACTATCTGGGCGAAGACGATTTCTGGACCGCTGACCGCGCTGTCAGCGTGAACATTCCGTGGTACCTGGCCAACCCGATGCTGTGGCGGCTGGTGAACGATCACCTGTTCGTGTACTCGCGCGAAGAGGTGCTGATGTACCTGCGCCACGAAGCCGGCCACGCCATCAATTACGCGTACGAGCTGTGGCGGCGCCGCGACTGGACCCAGACCTTCGGCGATTTCCGCCGGCAATATCACGACGTGTACAACCCGAACCCGTGGAGCCGTGACTACGTCCGCTATCTGCACCGCGCCGGGATGTATCACTACGCGCAAAAACATCCTGACGAAGACTGGGCCGAGACCTTCGCCGTGTGGCTGGATCCGGCCGGGCAGTGGCGCCGGCGCTATCGCGACTGGCAGGTTGCGCTGGCCAAGCTGGAATACGTCGATCGCATCGTGGCCATCGAAGGCGCCTGTCGGGGCGCCCCCGCCAACGTTCGCCTGGGTTTGCGCCTGCCGTACACCGATATCAAGGAGACGGTGGCCGAGTACTTCGACATTGGCCACGCCGTCGACGAGGATCTGGTCGAGTATCGCAAGGACCTGCTGGAGATCTTCCCGCGCCGCACGCCCCGTTCGCGCGCCGCCGCCGGCGGCGGCCGCCACGGCCAGACCGCCAACGCCCAGAGCGCCGCCCGTTTCATCCAGCAGCACCAGGAGATCCTGATCGATCGGCTCTCGCGCTGGATCGGCGATTCCGACAAGCGCAGCATCCTGCGATTCCTGCGCCAGCTGCAGGCCCTGTGTACCTACGAAAACATGGTCGTCCCCGACAGCCGCCGCACCGAAAAACTGGTCGAGCTGACCGTCGTCGCCACCTGGCACGTCGTCGACGACATCCACCGCCTGAGCTGATTGACAGCCGACGCGCAACCCGACTATAAGCGCCTGTTTCATCGCGAGGATGGCGGAACTGGTAGACGCACTAGCTTGAGGTGCTAGCGGTTAACAGCCATCGGGGTTCAAGTCCCCGTCCTCGCACTGGGAAAGCTCCGAGAGATCGGGGCTTTTTCTTTTTGTGCTGCTTCAGTTCAAAAAAAAAGGCGGTAGGTCGAGCTCGACCCACCGCCTTACACCGAAGCTGCCCGTTGTTTCGGATCAGGCCTTCATGATCTCGGCCAAGAGGCCCTTCGGCACCCCCTGATCACCGAAGTCGTCCTTGGGCCCGCCCATGGCGTTCGTCACACCGCAGGCAGTGAGGATCGAATTGAGGATCTGGCTGTTCTTCTTGTGTTTGACGTCGAACGACATTCCGGTCTTGAGCGCGCCGCCGCCGCTGCCGGCGTAGACCCAGGGAACCGAAGTCGGTCCGTGCGTGTAGCCATTGCCCATTTGGTTGGTCCAGACAATGACGCTGTCGTCGAGGAGCGGGCGACCGTCAACGGTCTTGTACTTTTTCATTTCGCCGATCATGTGCGCCAGAAAGCGCGCGTGAATGCGGTCAATCTGGTGGTGGAGGGCGACCATAGGCAAATTGCGGGCAATCGAGGGGTCGGGGCTGTTTGGCTCGCTGGGGCCGCCCTCCTCGTGCGTGATTGAGTGATAGCCCGAGGTGGTGCGCTTGCCGTTGATGATGTATTGCACGTTATCTTGCAGTTGCCCGATTTGCAGGGTGGCTGCCGGGGTGATACCGGCCGCGAAGGCGAGCGCGATCAGTGACAGCTGCATTTTCACGACTTGCTCGCGCAAGTCGTTGGCGGTCGGCGTGTCCTTCAATGTGAGGGCCATGTCACCAAGCGCCTTGGCGTCGGGCGCGCCCGGCATCGACGGCACCATGGTGGTCATGCCGATTTCGATGTCGCGAATGCTCTGGAAGTGCAGCTGCAGGCGATCGCGATCCCTCATGCTGAGGTCGGTGCGATTGAGGAGGCCCTGAATCTCAGAGCGCAGTATGTCGTTGATGGACTTGTCGCGCGCGGCCATGCGGGTCGCGGCGCCGGGATCGGCGGGCATTCCACCCCCGCCTGTCATTCCGATGAGACCCATCAAGCTGAGGTAGACGTCGTAAGGCTTGTTGTTCGCAACGCGAACCTTTCCGCCCGTGCCGTAGGACCAAGAATCGTCGCCGCTGCCTTTCTCCCCGGCGTAGAGATTGAGGGGCTCCTTGCCGTAGAGCTGCGCAATGGTCCAGTCGGCTGATTCGCGGCCCGGCTGGCTGCCCGGGTTCGACCCCTTGGCGGCCGACGCGGTGAGGGCGATGTTGTTGCCGCGCGGGTGGCCGCAACCCGGGTGCGTGTCGAAAGCGTGGTCGATGTTCCGCACGATGCCGAGATCGGCGGCGTAATCGGCAAGCTCGGCAGTCGCGCAGGGCGTGGTCGCCGTGTCCGCCGCCTTCATGCTGGCCGTCGTGATCGCCCCAACCGGCGGATAGAACATGTCCCCGACGTGGCCGTCCATCTGGCCGATGAACAGGGCGTTGATCCTCTTCGTGGGCACCGCCGCCTTCGCGCCACGCAAGGTGAAGGCCTCGAGCGCGGGCAACGCGAGCACGGCACCGCCGACACCCCGAAGAAACGCGCGCCGTTCGAAATTCTTGTTGTATTTGAAAATCATGGGATCCAGCTCCTGTCTTTCGCTTCTTACGGGAGGCGGTAAAGGAACGAATCGGTCGCCGCGAGATCGAGGATCATCGACTTCACTGAAGCACCCTGGCTCGAGCGGCGCGAAATCGCACCGACCAGCGCCTTGTCGGCATCGCTATCGCTCGCAGGGTCGCGGCCGTAGAAGTAGGAGAACACACCCTCGGCGTAGCAGCGGTGGGCGTCCTCGTCTTGGACGATCAGGTTCATGAGCTCGATGGCGTTGTTGAAGGTCTTGCTGCCGTCTTTGAACGTGTACGTCGCTTTGGCATCGATGGGCAGGTCGCCTTCCTTGGTGCGGTACCGACCGAGGTTGTCGTAGTTCTCGAAAGCGAACCCGGGCGGGTTGATGAGGACACCGTGGCAACCTTGGCACATCGCGGGCGCCGTGATCATCTCGAAGTACTGGCGCGTGGTCATGGCACCCGTGCTCGGCGGCAGGTTTGCGCTGGCGCCCGGCGGAGGCGGGGGCACGGTCGCGCAGAGGACCGCGCGGTTCATGTGGACGCCCCGGATGATGGGACGGGTCGCCTTGTCAGTCGCGGTAGCGGTCAAGAAGCCGAGCTGGGTGTAAAGGCCTCCGCGCTGCTTCGGATCGAGGTCGACCTTCGCCCAATCGGTGCCGCTGGGAGCGGGCACGCCGTAAAGCGGTGCCGTGTCCTTGTTGACGAAGGCGTACGGGCCGGTGAAGAGCTCCTTCAAATTGCCGTTCTTGTTGAAGATCGCTTCGTCGACGAAGAGATCTTGCTCATGCTTCATCGCCGCGCCCATACCAGGAACGAACGCTGGGTTCAGCATCGGGTCGCGAATGACATTGGTCGGGTCGACGGCGCGGAAGGTCTGGTAGTAGAGGTCGCGAATCGTCGCGTGGCCGCCCGCCGAATCGAGCAAGCGCTTGGCTTGCGCGTAGACCTGGTCGTTGGTGTGCAGCTGCTTGCTGTCGGCGAGCGCCAGCAGCTGATCGTCGGGCATCGTGTTGCCGAGGGCGTACGAAAGACGCGACGCCATTTCGTAGTCGGTGAGGGCAATCTTGCCGTTCGCTGCGGGACCGGCACCAACCTCGATGCGGTAGACGAAGTTCGCCGACTGCAGCATCGTCGTCAGCACGAGCTCGACGCCGTCGGCGACCGGATCGTTGCTGGCAATGACGGTCGCGCCCTGCTTGAACAGGCCGACGTATCTGTCAACCTCGGCGGACGTGAGCGGGCGCCGGAAAGCGCGCTTGCCGAAACCGGCAACGAACGCGCGTGCTTTTCCGTCGGCGTCGCTTGGAGCGCCCGGCGGAATCAGCATCGCGAGCTTCGAAGCGTCACGCGCAAACATCTTCGCCAAGGTGTCGGCGGCGCGCCGGTATTGTCCCCACAGCTGTGGCGAGACCTCGAGGTTGCCGCCGGCGTTGTCGAACCTGGTGATCCCCGGCTCGGAGAGAAATTCGTGGGCAAGGCCGGTGATGTCCGGCAAGCGGAACAGATCGCGAACCGTGTTCTCCCACTGCAAGGAGGTGAGGCGCAAAAACGCGCTCGACGGGCCAGGCGAGCTCTTGATGAGGCCGGTGTCCGGCCCATTGCCGCCCGACGTGGACGGGGGCAGTCCATTGCCGCCGGTACCCGTACCCGAGGGGCCCTGGCCGCCGCCCATGTCGCCGACGCATGCAGGCGCTACCAGCACCAGCGCAAGCGGCAAAGCGAGCAGCTGATTCCATGGGCGCGCCGCGTTTCGGCGCGCTGGGTTGCCGGTCGAGATTGAGTTGGTCGGCTGCATGAACTTCTCCATTCTGAGTCCGAGGAGGACAGGGAGAACAAGCCCGTTTGCCTCGTCGCATCAATTTCAGAGTCTAGGCCTTCTGTCTACTGCCGTCGGGGCATCGGTCATAGTGACGTAGCTTTTGGTGCATGAAACTGGTCATCGCGAACAAGAATTATTCCCGTTACTAACGATGACCCCATGTTGATGGACAGGTGGAAGGCGAACCTTCAAAGAATCAGGGGACGGCCAGCAGCAGAAGCTGCTGGGCGAGGCACGCATGGTCGAAGCGCCCCGCCGGTCGGTCGACGCCCGGCTGCGCTCGGTCGCAGATGGGCAGGCCTTCGGCGAGGCGCTGATCGCGGCCGGTGAGCGATCGCGCGGGCTGTGCCATCTGGGACTTTGCCATCTGCGCCGCAATCAGCTTCCCGAGGCGCGTCGCCTCTTCGACCGCGTCCGCGACGAAGACGACGGCAACTTCGCTGCCTAGCTGGGTCTTGGGGGCGGCCATTGACCTCGAGGCGACCCGGGCCTTTCAACGGATCTCGCGGCTGCCCGAGTTTGGGTAGCCTCCCGAAGTGATTAACCGGGTGGTGGTTGATTGGCCTTCTACGCCGCGACGACATCTGCGACCGCCGAATGCGCCGAGTGGGTGGGACTGATCTCGCGGTCAAGACGCTACGGGTAGCATCGATGTCACGGCTGGATCATTCGTTCCCAGCGGGACTCTTGATTGGCTACCTCGGGGCCATGACGCGGAGAACGGCGCGACCGCGCAGATTCTCGAGCGGGAAGTAGACGTTGTGGGTCTGCGGGTCGACCGACACGGTGTGTGCGTTGGGGCCGACGAACCCTTCGCCGGCGTTCGTGAGCAGGCGATCCGCCGTCACGTCGAACATCGCGATCCGTCCAGTGCTCGACGAGACGTAGACGCGCCTTCGGCCCGGGTCGAACGCCAGCACGTCCGCCTGGGGTGGGATCGTCTCGAGGGACGATTGCCGCCCCGCTTCGAGGTCGAACGTCAGCAACTTGGGGCCGTTCTCACCGCCGCAAGCCGCGAAGGCCAGATGCAGGTCAGCCGCTACGAGCAGGCCGTGACAGCTCCTGACGCCCTTGAGCGGATGGCGAGCGATGATTTTGAGGGCGACTGGATCGATCTCGACCAGCACCGCCAGCCTGTGGACCGTGACAAAGACATGTCCCGACGCGGCGTCGTATTGACTGTTCCCGGCCCCGCCGCCGATGTCGATGCCCGGCAGCGCCTCGTTGCGAGTCGTGTCGACGACGGCGATGCCGAGACCGGTGTTGTTCGATATCAAGACCCGCTTCGTCCGGGGATCGTAGGCCAGGCCATTCGGATACTCGCCGGCGGGCACACGGGCCGTCACGGTGAGTGTCCGGTCGTCGATGATCGCGAGCTGCTGCCGGCCGGTAACCGTGGCGAACACCAGGTGGCGCTCGGGAACGGCGACGACACCGTGAACGCTCGGCAGGCCTTCGACCACGCCCACGACCTTGCCGGCCCGCAGATCGAACACGTCGATCGAGGCGGCACCCAGGTGGGCGATGTAGAGCCGACCGTTCGCCGAATCGACCCACTGATAGTCGAACCGGGTCGGTCCGCCGGGCAGGGGTAAGTCCTGAACGAGCTTGATCGGGAGTGGCCCGGCGGCGGCGCCGGCCGACAAGGCCACCGGCAGGAGCAAGAAGAACGCCGCGCTACGCATGGTCGCTCAGTATGGCCGTTGCATGCCTATCTTTACGGACGTACAAGCCTGTCATGGGTTCCGTCACACGTCTCCTTTCGATTGCCCTGGCTATCCTCACCAGCGGAGTTGCCCGCGCCGAAGCACCTGCACCGCTCCATGAGGTTCAGTTGATTCCGCTGCCCGGCGTGGAGAAGCGCATCGATCACATGGCCGTCGATCCGGCCGGCAAGCGCTTGTTCGTGTCCGCCCTGGGCAACGGCACGCTGGAAGTGATCGATCTGCAAGCGGGCAAGAGGGTGCGGAGCGTCCCGGGGCTGAAAGAACCGCAAGGCGTTGCGTTCTTTCCGGACCTTCACAAGGTCGTGGTCGCGAACACCGGAGGGACCGTCCTGGCCTTCGAGGATCCGACGTTCAAGCTCTTGGCCACGATTCCGGCGCTGGACGACGCCGACAATCTCCGGATCGACACCTCTACCAAACTGCTTTACGTCGGGTACGGCGACGGCGCCCTGGGCCTCATCGATCCCGTCACGATGAAGCGACTCGGCGACATCAAGCTGCCTGGGCATCCGGAATCGTTTCGGCTCGAAGATGCCGGACCGCGTGTGTATGTGAACGTGCCCCGGACGAAAGAGGTCCTGGTCGTGGACCGGCAGAAACGGACGATCACATCCCGAATGCCGCTCGAAGGACCCGCGAAGAACTATCCGATGTCGCTCGACGAGGCCCACCACCGCCTGTTCGTGGGGGTTCGGGCCCCGGCGAAACTCCTGGTTTTCGACGTTCAATCTGGCAAGCAATCGGCAGCCGTCCCATGCGTCGGTGATACCGACGACCTCTTCTACGATTCGGCGCGCGACCGTGTCTATGTCATCGGCGGTGAGGGATTCGTCGACGTCTTTGACGTGAGTCCGCCGAATGGCCCGGTCCGCCTCGCCAGGCTCTCCACGGCGTCTGGCGCTCGCACCGGCCTGTGGTCGCCTGAACTGAAGCAGCTGTATGTGGCTGCTCCCCACCGACTCCTCGGTCGCGAGGCGGCCATTCATGTATACGAAGCGGCAGGGCCGTAAGATGTCCCTGGGATCGCCGCCAGCGATCAAGCGTGCAGGGCGGCGCTCGCCTTCTCTGCCCGTTCCAGGCGGTGATTGACCTCGTCCCAGTTGATGTTCTTGAAGAAGGCGTCGATGTACTTGGCTGCCGCGGCGCCGTAGTCGATGGCGTAAGCGTGCTCGTACATGTCCATTACCAGCAGCGGGGCCGCGAACGACAGCGCTTGCGGGTGGCCGCCGGACCAGTAGGTGCGGACGTCGCGGGTGTGAAAGTTGTAATCGAGGATGGCCCACCCGCTGCCCCCTCCCAGGCTGCCGCCGACGGCGCGGAAGTGCTCTTCCCAGTGGCCGAAGGACCCATAAGTGGCGGCGACCATTTTCTCGATGCCGCCGCTGGCCCTGCCGTTGCCGCCGAGATTTCCGAAGTAGTGCTCGTGCAAGATCATCGAGTTGGTGAAGGTCAGCTCGCGTTCCTTCAGGCCGGCGACCAGGAAACCCGCCGTGTCCTTGTTGACGCTGGCCAGTTGCTCTTCAACTTTGTTCAGGTTCTTCACCGCGCCGGCGTAGTTGTTGTCGTGATGCGAGGTGATCATCTTCTCGGAGATGCCGCTCAACTTTTTCGCATCGAACGGCAGCGGCGCAATTGCGTGCTTGCCCGCGAAGGCCGCTCCGCCGCTCCCGCCGGCGGTCTCCGCAAAAGCACGCTTCTCGCCAGCGGCGATGAGAACGGCGGGGGCGGTGGCCGCGATGCCGGTCAGAACGTCACGTCGGGTGATGGACATGGTCTCTCCTTGGGTAGTTGATCGTGATTGTGTGCGTGGGCGTTCATGAGCGATGCAATATCAACCCGGCCAGGCCGGCGAGTACGGTCACGATTGGTTCTGGCGTTTTTTGATGCGCAGCAGGACCAACCCCAGACGACGACAGCGATGGCCACTGTCTGCGGATCGAGGAAGGCGCGCCGGCCGATCGCTCCCCGAGGTCGGCGCCCACGATTCGGCGAAGTCGTTCGGGCCGCCGGCGCTTTCATTCGGTGCAGGCACCACGTAGAGGTAGAGCAGATGAATCAGCGTGTCAATGGTGCTGAACCACCACGGCGACTGCGTTCATTCCTGTCCCGTGGAAGTCCAGCACGTCGGTGCCTCGCGACGGTGGTGCTCCTCGCGATCTGCGGGGAATGCCGGTCGTCCGTGCCAGCGCCGCCGCGGGAACCGACGCCTGGTCCATCGCTTCGGACCCAGATCGAACCGGTGCTGTCGCGCTTCTGCGCGGCGGCGAGGGCCGAAACACGCCGGAGCGATCCTGGTGGCGCCCGGTCGGTGCGCCGGACAACGAGCGCAAAGAACCGATGTCTCAGCGGACGCCCTCCTCGCGCGGGACCACGGCCCGAAACTGGAAGAGGAGAACCACGTCGTAGATGGCCTTCAGCGCGCCCCCGATCACCAGCGGCCAGCCGAAGTTGGTTCGCTCCAGCAGGGCGCCTGCGATGACGGGCGCCAAGCCCGCGGCCAGGCTGCGCGGCACGTTGGTCACGCTGGAGGCGGCTGTCCGCTCCTCGGGCGGCACCACGGCCATGACGAAAGCCTGGCGCGCCGGAACGTCCATCTGGGAGACAGCCATGCGCAAGAGCAAGCAGGTGATCGTCCAGCCCGTCGACGGCATGAAAGCGGCGAGGACCAAGAAGATGTTGGCCGGCAGGTGGGTGTAGACCATGGTCCGGATGAGACCGATGCGAGCGGCGACCACCGGTGAGAGGATCTGCGAGAACGCGCTGAGGACGCCGGCGGCGAAGAAGACGGTGGCGGTCGTCTGTTCGTCCAGGTGGAACCGTCGATAAAGCCAGAGCACCAGCAGCGACTGCACGACGAAGCCACCCCCGAAGGAATCGAGGCTGAACAGCGCCGCCAGGCGCAGCACCACCGCGCGCGATTGGGCCAGCGGGCGCGTCGTTTGCTCGGCCGCGTGCACTTCCACGGCGGGCGAGAGCGTTCGGTAGACGATCGCCGCGACGATGGCGCAGATCACGTAGAACACAAACACGCCGCGCTCCGCGTCGAGCAAGGCCACCCCACGGCGCGCCGCGATCAGCGCCGGGACGCCGCTGATCAGCGCGCCCAGCGCACCCGCGAGCGATCCTGTCAGGTTGTACCAGGCGAAGGCGCGCGTGCGGGCCGTGCCGGCGGCGGTCTGCGCAAGAACCGCCTGTTCGGTGGGAAGGAAGAGGCTCACGTCGCCGGCCGACGGATTGAGCGTGCCCGCGACGCCGACGACGAACAGCGGCCAGAACGTGGTCAGCCCGGCGAAACCGATCCCGGTCAGGGCCATCAGCGCGCAGGCGCCGAGCAGGATGCGGCGCCGCGAGAGCCGATACCCGAAGAGGCCCACGCCCAGCGTGACGGCTGCCGAGCCGAGCAGCGTGCCGGCGACAAGGACGCCGACCTCGAAGGCTGAAAACCCGAGGTCGGTGAGGTAAGAGGCGAGCGCGACGCTGACCACGCCGTCCGCCAGGCCGCGGATGGCGCGCGTGATCAGGAGCCGCCGCCCGTCCGTCACAGCGGCATCGGCGTCGTCACTTGCGGCTGCGCTGCTGCGCAGCCCGATAGACGGCGTTCAGCATCGTCGTACCGGCCGCCAGGCGCCCGTCGTCGTCGCGGTTTTCGAGGCAGATCCCGGTGATCATCGCCGAGAATCCCGGCGTGTCGTCGTGCTTGAATTTGCCGTCGCGCAGGTCGATGTCGTGCACCATCTCGGCGATGTGGCGCAGCGCCGGATCATCGCTGTCCCAGCGCGCCAGCAAGACCTCGAAGGTGCACAGGTCCCCCTGGTGGGTGAACTCGGCATCGAACATGTCGAACCGCAGTTCACCGGGCGCCGGCACGTAACCTTTCGCCTCGACGTACTTGAGCTTGGCCTCTGGGTCGATGAACCGTCGGATCAGCCAGGCGCTGGCGATGCGATCGACGTGGATCCCCCGGCGGGTCACCCAGGTCCGACCGCGCACGCTGCGCAACGACGGCACCTCCGGCGTCGCGCTGGGATCGGCGGCGCGCGGTGGGCGCAGCTTATCCTCCGCGGTCCGCAACAGGGTGTCGACCTCCAGGCGCCCCGGGGCGGCGAAGTAGTCGACGGCGACGATCTCCTGCAATCGCTTGCGAATGCGTCCCAGCGTTGCCTCGGCCTGGGTACGTCGCTTCGACGAAGGCATGCCCGCCTTGTCCGTCTTGCCCAGGCCGTCGACGACTCGACGAGCGAGGCGGGCCAGCTGGAAGTAGTCGCGTTGTCGCGCGGAGCGAAACTGCTGTTCGATTGCATCGTCGGTCAGCCCGCCGATGAAGCGTGACTCGCACAGGGAGGCCTGGCCGCCGTCGGCCGTGATCTCTTGCGCCACCCACTGCAGATCCTCACGCGTGCCGTCGGATCGGGGCAGGACATAGACCGAGTTCTTGACCGCGATCGCTCCCAGCTTCTGCAAGCGCCGGCCGATCTTCACCCGAAGGTAGTTAGGCCGCGGCGGGATGGAATGAATGAGCAGGATCCAGCGCGCTGCCGCCTCGGGCCACGCGGAAGGCGCCGAGACATCAGCACCAGCGAGACGGGGGACATCGGCCGCGCGCCGGCTTGCCTTGGGTTGCATCAGCTCTTCGTCTTCCTTGTACCATATGAATCAACGCGCCGCTTTAACCGGATGGCGGGCGAACGCCCGCGAACTACATGTTCTGAGTGGCAGGCGCCGGAGCCCCTCGCCCGGCAGAGAACGACCAGGTGAAACCGGCTCGCACCTCCACCGTCGTCATCCGTTGGTCGCGGTCGCGGACACTGGCCGTGCGCACGGCCGCGTCCAGTGCCAGCGACGGTTGCAGTGGCCAAATAGCCCCTACCAGGCCCGATATCTCGCGGGCGCCTGCCGAGTCCCAGTCGTAGAAAGCTTCGGCCACCGGGCGCACCCGCCAGGCGCCCGGGCCTTCGACGAGCAGACCCCCGAAAAGGCCGGCGCTCTGCTCGCGGGTGTAGGCGACGGCGCCGTTGGCGTGCACGGTCAGGGCCGGCATCCGCCACGAGACAATCGCGGCCAGCTCGGCGCCGGGTCTGTGCTGGCCCGTTTCAGGTAGTAGAACGGTCCACTCGCTAGCGACGCTGGGCCCTGTTCCTTCCTGAAGGGCCCCTTCGCGCATCAGCCATTTGACATCGAGCTGCGTCTCCAAGAGCTGAATCCGCGGCTGGTCGGCTACCTCGGTGAGAGGAAGAAACTCCCGGCCCTCGAGCACCAACTCGAGGTGGTCGGCGAAGCCCCAGTTGGCAATCAGCGAGGGCGCCACGAGAAAGCTGCGTGGTCCGGCGTGGAGGTAGCCCGCGGGCCCGATCTCAAGCTCGATTGCGTTGCGCTCGGCCACGTCCGCGTCGGTGCCCGTGAACGGCCGGTAGCCGAATGCGGCCGGCGAAAAGCCGGCGCAAACAAGCCCGGTAATGAGACCCACGAGATGCGGTGGTTTCCGGCTGATTCGCGCAGAGCAATTCTTCGAATGGTTCAACTGTGATACTTCGGATATTGCTTTCTGCCTCATCGAAGCTAGAAGTAACCTGAAATGGTCTGACCTGGTGGAATTTCGTTCGGGATTTCGCGGATCAGGAGGATCACTGAGATGAGTCGATGGACTGGCGCCTGTCTTTGCGGCGTGTGGGCGGTTCCGGCCGTCCTCCCGTTGGCGGGGTGCGCCTCTCCGCCCCACGGGCCAGCGTGTGTCGATCCCGGGAGGCGGGGGCGGAATCGGGTTCGACGATCTCCGCTATTCGGCCAAGCTCCATAGCGTACTGGTGCCCGCGGGCAGGACCGGCACGCTGGCGCTCATCGATCCGGAGACGATGGAGGTAACAACGATCGGCGGATTCGGGAGCGTCGCCAGCTACTCAGGCAGCCATGACGACGGACCAACCTCGGTTGACGAAGGCAACGGCTTGCTCTTGGTGACCGATCGGGCCTCGGGAAGACTGAACGTCGTCGATCCTGCCGCGGGACGGATAACGGCTTCGGCGGATCTGTCTCGACGATGGCGCGCAGCGCTGGTTACGACGTGATCGGGTATGCGCTGGCGACCGGGCATCTATACCTGGCCGGCAGCAGCTGCGGTTGCCTGGTCCGGCTGGGCGTCTCCGCGGAGGGCGTGTTCAGGCGGGCAGTGCCGAGAACGGCACCGCCGTCAGCGACCTGTCGTTCGGTCTCGTCTCGATCGGTGTGACCGGCGGCCGGCGTTTCGCCCAGGGCTGGTATATATAGAGCAGCTGAATCAGAATAGTCGTATATGTGTATCTACGATAGCCTTGCTTCGATTCCGTCGGTTGAGATGGTTCTCGGCCGGCTATTCCGACCTCCCGTCGCGAGGAGTTCGCCATCGTGAAAACATTCAATGGGCTGACGATCGCTTTGATACTCGGAGCTGCAACGGGTGCTTCTGGCGCCCCGAGCATTGCCAAACCCGACGCCATCGCTATTCCCGACGGCGAGCGCGGCATTGGCTACGACGACCTTCAGTATGCACCGGAGCTCAAGCGGATCCTCGTCCCGGCGGGCCGAACCGGACGGCTGATACTGATTGATCCGGCGACCAAGGCGCTGACGCCGATCGCAGGATTTGGTTCCACCAACTCGTTCGCCGGGGGGCACGGCGAAGGGACGACCTCTGCGGCGGAGATCCCCGGCGGCGGCGAGGGACGCATTGTCGCAACCGATCGCGGCTCGCGGTCACTCAAGCTGCTGAGCGCGAAGAAGCGCGCCGTTGTCGGTTCGATAAAGCTGGCCGTTGCGCCCGACTATGTCCGCGCCGTGCCGACGACGGGGGAGATATGGGTGACAGAACCGTCGCGGAAGCAGTTCGAGGTCCTTCGCGTCGACGAGAAGGCCGACGGGGGACTGGCCCACGTCGCAAGCATCCCCGTTCCGGACGGGCCGGAATCGCTGGTCATCGATGCGGATCGTGGGCAAGCCTACAGCCACACCTGGGCAGGCGAGAGCTACGCGGTCGATCTGAAGTCTCGAAAGATCGTGTCGACCTGGCGCAATGGCTGCCGCGAATCCCGCGGAATCGCCCTGGACGCGAAACGAGGATTCCTCTTCTCAGGTTGCGCCGAAGGCAAAGCGACGGTCGTCGACCTTGCGACAGGAAAGCTGCTCTCGACCACCGAGGCCGGTTCGGACGTTGACAGCATCGGCTACGCCCCGACGCTCGCCCACCTTTACGTGCCGGGCGGCGCTAGCGCGGATCTCTCTATATTGAACGTGGCACCCGACGGAAAGCTCACGATGCTCGGCAAGGTGGCCACCGCGTCTGACGCGCACACGGTCGCCTTCGATCCCGTCAGCAAGAATGTCTTCGTGGGAACACCCGAGCACGGCACGGTGTTGGTCATCCACGACCCATTTTGAATTCGAGGTGCCAGCGGGTTCAAGTCCCCGTCCTCGCACCAACCAGGACGCCGAATCATCTCCGAAGGTTCGGGGTCTTGCCTTTCAGGATCGGGGCGTCGAGGCGGGCGGTCCCTCGGACGTTCTCTTCGTCGCGCCTTGCAACGCTCACGTCAACCTTCTGCGCCGAACACCGCCCGATGGTGCCCGCGTCGGCACCGTCGACAAATGGCGAGACCACGATAGCTTACCTGTGATGACCTTCATCCGTGACCATCTTCAAAGGAAGAGTCCGATGACAAGCGCGATCCCGGTTCTGTCCGCCGCCGTCTTGTGTGTCTTGACCGTCAACGCCTGTGGCGGGGGAAGCGGCGGCAACGGCGCTGACGGCGGCGGTGCCGCTGCTTGCCTGTCCGGCAAGATCATGGCCAGCGAGAAGACCAACTATGCCTTCACCAGCACGCTGTCGTTCCCGCCGGTCAAGGTCAAACCAAACTCCGACCTCACGCTGGACTGGGCGGACGTGAGCGCAGATTTCGTCGGCCACACCCTGGACAACACGCAGGACCTGAACATGGTCCTCATGATGCTTTGGAACCTGTCGGTGGCCGATCTTCAAACCAAGCTGAACGCCGATGCGCTGGCGATGAGCGACCTGGCCGTGCTTCCGCTGAGCCTGCCGCTCGACGGCACCAAGACCAGCGCCGATATCTACTCGCTCACGCTGCTCGGCAACCCGATCACTTCGGCTCAGCTCGCGCCCTATCTCGATCCCACGATGTATGCGCCGGCGAACCACACCTACACGATGATGGTGGCGACCGGCACGCAACTGGGACAGGGGACGCGGATGATCCAGTCATTTCAGATGGACCCCGCGTCGACGAACACGCTGGTCAAGATGGCCAACGACTCGACCCAGCTGACGTACACGGCGAACCTGCACGACCTGACCGCCGTCGACGTCACCCCGAACACGGCGGCCATCACGCTCGACTGGGGTCAGCTGAAGACCAACGCGCTCGGCAATCCGTTCATCACCATGAACATCACCAAGGCCCTGGTCGGCCACTACACCCAGACGCCCGCCGAGCTGGAGGCACGATTTCTCGACATCCAGCTGATCGCCAGCGCGCTTTACCGGGCGGAGATCCCCGCCGGCTCGGTCCTGGATTTCACGATGC
>DATLVT010000540.1:0-5599 GCA_035577105.1 Polyangia bacterium | reverse complement strand
CGATTCGAAACCCTGGCCCGCGACGCCTCTCTGCGCGCGCGCGTCGACAGCGCCCACCGCGAGCTGCGCGATTACCTGGGCGCCACCCGCACCTGGGCCTCGCAGCACGCCGGCCCCCTGCGCGTCCGACCCGTCGCCTATCTCTCGGCCGAATTCGGCATCCACGAATCGCTGCCCATCTACAGCGGGGGCCTGGGCGTCCTGGCCGGCGATCACCTGAAAAGCGCGTCCGACCTGGGGCTGCCGCTGGTGGCGGTCGGGCTTTTCTACCGCGAGTCGTATTTTCGCCAGCGCATCGGGCAGGACGGGCAGCAGCACGCCGAGTACGTGCGCTCGCCCGCCGAGCTGTTGCCCACCGAACCGGCCCGCACGCCGACCGGGCAACCCATCATCGTCGAGGTGCCCCTGTCGGCGCGCGAGACCCTGCGCGCCCAGGTCTGGGAGATCCACGTCGGCCGCAACCGGCTGTTCCTGCTGGACACCGACGTCGACGGCAACAGCGACGAGAACCGCCAGCTGGCGGCCCGCCTTTACTTCGGCGACCAGCGGGTGCGCATCCGGCAAGAGCTGCTGCTGGGCGTGGGCGGCATCCGCGCCCTGCGCGCCGCCGGCATCCAGTGGGGCGGATTGCATTTGAACGAGGGGCACAGCGCCTTCGCCACGCTGGAGTACGCGCGCCTGCGCATGGAGGTGACCGGGGCGGACTTTCGCACCTGCGCCCAGGACGTCGCCCAGAGCACTGTCTTCACCACGCATACCCCCGTCGACGCCGGGCATGATCGCTTTCCGCCCGAGCTGGTCGACGATCACCTGGAGCCGCTGCGCCGATCGCTGGGGCTTTCGCAGCAGGAATTCCTGGGCCTGGGCCGCATTCGCCCGGAGGACCATCGCGAGGCGCTGTGCATGACCGTGCTGGCGTTCAAGATGTCGCGCTATGCGAACGGCGTGTCGGCGCTGCACGGGCGCATCACCCGCAAGTCGTGGCAGGTGCTGTGGCCGCATCGTCGTGAGGACGAAGTTCCCGTCGGACACATCACCAATGGTGTGCACGTCCGCACCTGGCTGGCGCCGGCCATGCAGGATCTTTACACGCGTCACATCGGCAGCGACTGGCGCAATCACCTCAGCGATCCGCAGATGTGGGCGCGCATCGACAGCGTGCACGACGCCGAGCTGTGGGAGACCCACCGCGTGCTGAAGGCGGCGCTGGTCCACTTCGTGCGACGGAAAGTTTCGGAGCAGCGCCAGCGCGCCGGCTATCCCGCCGAGCTGGTGGCGGCCGCCGGCGTGGCCCTGGATCCAGAGGCGCTGACCATCGGCTTCGCGCGCCGGTTCGCCACGTACAAGCGCGCCAACCTGATCTTTTCCGACTTCGAGCGGATCAAGAAGCTGCTCACCAGCGTCGATCGCCCCGTGCAGCTGGTCTTCTCGGGCAAGGCGCACCCGGCCGATCGGCCGGGGCAGGACGTGCTGCGCCAGGTGCACGACGCCACCTTTGCGAAGGAGCTGCGCGATCGGGTCATCTTCATCGAGGACTACGACATCAACGTGGGGCGCCACCTGGTTCAGGGCGTCGACGTGTGGCTGAACAACCCGCGCCGCCCGCAGGAGGCCAGCGGCACCAGCGGACAGAAGGTGCTGCTGAACGGCGGGCTGAATTTCTCGGTGCTGGACGGCTGGTGGGCCGAGGCCTACGACGGCCTCAACGGCTTCGCCATCGGCGACGGCATCACCCACGTCTCGGTCGAGGAGCAAGACCGGCGCGACGCCCTGTCGCTGTACGAAACGCTGGAGAACGAGGTCATCCCGCTTTACTACCAGCGCGACGACCAGGGCGTGCCACGCGGCTGGGTGGAGCGAATGAAGCGCACCATCCGCACGCTGGGCTGGCGGTTCAACACCGATCGCATGGTCATTGATTACGCCCGTGAGTGTTATCTGCCTGCCGCAGGCACCGAATCCTGCGCCATGCCGCGCTAGGCGGCGGTGGGTTCTAGATCGGCGACGGGCGGCGACCCGGGCGGGAAACTGTCGCCCGGGTCGAAAAGCGGCGGATCGGCGCGGTTGTCAGATCGGCGACGCGGAAGCTGGGTCGCGAGTCGGGGATCTGACGCGAAAATCGCTGGTTTTCTCGGAGGTTTTTGGGGAATGGGGCTTAAGGGGCGCGGGGGTGTGCCGATGTCCCGGGTATGGTTGGTCGGCTGTTGCTCGGATACGGGGCTCGCGTGGGAACGCTGGTCACGGTGCTGGGCGCGGCGCTTCTGCCCTCGGACGTCGGCGCGCAGTTGCCGCAGGCGGGAAGCGACGCGGAGGAGCCGGCGGCGGATGACAGCGATGCGATCAAGAAGATCGATCCCCAGCTGCTCAGCCCCCACGAGATGAAATCCCTGGCCCTGAAGTACTCCTTCGACGTCGCCAACGACGTGGCCAAGGTAGAGCAAGCCCGCAAGATGGCGCTGCTGGAACGCGACGGAATCAAGGTCGCTTGCATCGATCACCTGCTGCCGGAGATGCGGATGATCCGCGACGCGCTGGCCGATCGCTTCAAGTCGATCGCCCGTCGGACAGAGGACTTCACGGCGCGCGCCGACTTCCTGGTCATCTCGCCGGGGTGGCAGCGCGTGCGCGAATTGCGCGCCGAAACAGAGGACTGCGTCGGCGAGGCGCTGGACACTTCAAGCGTCTCATCCAGGAGCAGCAACATCCCGCCCTTCAACCCGGCCGAACCGGCCGAAGTACCAGCCCACACCGTCGTCGTCGACCGTCCGGCCGAAGCCAGCACCTACCGGTAACGCTCGCTGCGCTCGCTGCGCCAAAGGGGCCTGCTGGCCCCTCTCGCAAGGTGAGCCGCGCGGGCAGAGCCCGCGCTCCTGAACGAAAATATCGGGGCTGCAATTGGGAGAGCGAACGGAGCGCGGCTTTGCCGCGCGGAGTGAGGGGGATCGGGGAGCGCGAGCGGCAGCGAGCCGTTCCCCGTCAGATCGACCCCGTTCCCCGTCAGATTGTGTAGGCTGCGGCGCCGTGGCGTATCGTCCGCTTCCTGATTTCGTCCTGCGAGCGCCGCTGTTGCCAGCGACGGCGGTCGAGCAGGCGGCGCGACGGTTGCGGGCGGATCCGCTGGGGGAGACGGCGGTGGCGCTGGCCAGTCCCAGCTTGGCTGCCAGCTTGAACGGGCCGGGCGCGGCGCGGGCGCTGGATCGCTATGGCCGGCGGGCGGCGTTTCGAACGACGCCGCATGGACTCCTGTCAGGCGTGATGATGGGACGGCTCGGGGCCACCACACGGATCGCCACCGGACGACGTCCAGAGGCACGGCTGGCCCTGTCGTGGGGACGCGCGGCGGCGCTCGCCCGCGCGCTGCTCGACGATCCGCAGATCCGGCCCAGCGTTCGGCTGCGCCAGACGCCGTCGCTGTTGCGCGCGGCGGACAGCGTCCGCTGGCTGGTGCCGGGCGAAGGCTCGGCCCAGGAACGCGTCGCCGAGCTGGACGCCACGCTGGATCGCCTGCTGGCGGCCGCCCGCGACTGGACCCCGTGGGCGACGCTGGCGACGGTTCTTGATCACCCCGACACCGATCTCGACGAGTTCTTGCTGCTGCTGATCGACGACGGTTTGCTGCTGGACGATCTCACCCCGCCTCTGGTGGGGCCGCCTTCGCTCGACTGGCTGTGCCACCGCCTGAGCGAAATCGAAGCCGCCGGCACAACCACCGAAGCACTGGCCCGCGTGCGCGCCGCGCTGGAGGCAGGCGATCACGACGCGGCCGTCGACACGTTGCAAAGCTGCCCCGGCCACGAAGCCGGTGGGACCCCTGTCGCCGCGGTGCTGGTCCACCAGCCGCCACGTCCGCCGGTGCTGGCCCGCGCGGCCGTGGAGCGGGCGGCCGCCCTGGCGCCCCTGCTGTTCCGCCTGCAAGAGGCGCTGGCCGCCCCGGCCAGCGAGCGACTGGGGCAGCCCGGCGTCGGCGAAGCCCTGACCACCATCGTGGAAAGCTTCGGCGCCGGCGCCCTCGACGTCAGCGGCCTGGCCAGCGGCGACTATGGCGTCGCCTTCGGGAGCCCGTCCGACGACGGCGAAGACGGCATGGCGACGGCGCCCACGGCCAGCGACGTTCCGCGCGCCGTGCTGACGCTGCTGCTCGACGCGATCACCGGCACGCTGGCCGCCGGTGGCGCCCAGGCCGATCTGTCGTCCAGCGCGCTGGCGGCGGCGCTGGGCGAGGACGGACCGGCGCCCCCCGCCACCGCCGAGCTATTCATCGTTCCCGCCCGCGCACCGCACGCAGCGCCGGCCGGCACCGGCTGGTTGCTGGGGCTGCACGCGCCGGCGGGCGCCAGCTGGGGCCGCTTTGCGCACGCCCTGACCCCCGACCTGCCCGCCGCCCTGACCCGACTGGCCGACGCCGAGCAAGGGCAATTCCCCGACGACGAGAGGCTGGACGTCGCCTTTGCCCCGTCGCCCGGGCTGGCCGATCTCTGCGCGCACCCACCCCTGCGCCGGCGCGTCCTGGGGCTCACCAGCTGGCCGGTGGACGCGGCGAGCGCGCTCACGCCGGCCGATCTGGAGCTGGGCGCCGATCCGTCGTCGCCCGCGCCGCTGTCGCTGCGCCAGCGTCAATCGTGGACCGGCGTGGTGCCCTCGCCGCTGTGGCGGGTGCGTTCGACCACCGCGCCCGCCGGGCTGTTTCGGCTTCTGACCGGCTGGAGTCTTTACCGGCAGCATGCGCCCTGGGCGCTGGTGCTGGGCCCGCTGGCCGACCTGGCCCGACTGCCTCGGATCGCCCTCGATGGTTTCGTGATCAGCCCGGCCAGCTGGCGCGTGCCGTCGGAACTCGCCGCCGGCACCAAGACCGGCACGGCGCGGGCCGCGCTCTCCCGCTGGCGCCGCCAATCGGGTGTGCCGCGCTGGGTGCAAATCGGGCGGCAAGATGAACTGTTGCCGGTCGACCTGGCGCGATCCGACGCCGCCGACGATCTGCGCGGCGCCGATCGCGCCTGGGAGATCTGGCCGCCGCGGAAGCCCAGCGTCGACAGCGACGGCCGGCGCGTCGAAGCGGTGATCGCCCTTTGCGATCATCCCGACGCCCACGGCAAGCAGGACAACGCCCAGGCCGCCCGAACCGCGCGCGCCATGGGCGACGTGCCCCCGCCCCGCCTGCGTCCGGCCGCCCATCATTGGACCACGTTCAAGCTGTTCGGCGCCGACGAGCATCAAGACAGGGTCCTGGCCGCGGTGGCGCCCGCCGTCCAGGCGGCGCTGTCGGCCGGCGAGCTCGATGCCTGGTTCTTCCTCCGCTACGTCGAACGGCCAGGCCCACGGCCGCACCTGCGCCTGCGTGTGCACGCCGGCTCAGCGACGGCATCCGCGGCGGCATCCGCAGCCCGCTTCGCCGAGCGCCTGCAACTTGCTGTCGAGCCTCTTTACGCGCAGGGCGCCCTGGTGTCGCTGGAGACGGCGCCCTATTACCCCGAGCGGGCGCGCCTGGGTGGCGCCGCGGCGGTGACGGCCGCTCACCAGATCTTTCAGTCCGACAGCGCGCTGGTCGTGGAGACGCTGGAGGCCGGAGAGACCGCCGGCGGCGACGACATCCAGCACCTGG
>DATLVT010000539.1:0-5787 GCA_035577105.1 Polyangia bacterium | reverse complement strand
CAGGTCCTTGATCGCCGTGTAATAGCAATAGACGAAGTGGTTCGTGGCGAAGGCGGGATCGAAGGCGATCCCCATCAGGCCGCGCTCTCCGAACGTGTCGACGGGCATCGACGCGAACGCGGTCGGCAGCAGCATTCCATTCTTGACCACGCGGATGTGGCCAGGCCGCTCCGAGAAGAACAACCGGCCGTCGGGGGCGAACTCCATCGCGGTCGGGACCACACCGGTGACGAACAGCTCGTCGACCAGGCCGGGAGCGGTCGTCAGCACGCTGTGCCCGACGCCGATTTCGTCCCGACCAGTCTCCTGCCGGCTGCAGCCATGCACGGCTATAACCGTCAGCGTCAGACTCCCGATAGCGATCGCGATCGAATTCTTCGTCACCATGAATGTTGCTTGTGCCTTGTCGACGGAAGCACAAGCACGAAACCGAAAAATCCCGTCGCTGGCGCCGCCCGCGAGCGGTGCAGGTGCGGGTGCAGGTGTTCTCGCTGCCCACAACGGCGACGGTGACGCACCTGGCGCGGGTGACCGCCGACTATCGACTCATACCCATTCCATCTCCCTCGCCTCGCCAGGGGGAATCGCAAGAAGGCTTCCGTTTTCACAAATCATGGAAGAGCCAGGGCGCCGGCAGACGAGCGCTCTCGCCTGGAAGGTACGAAAGCTGGAAGCGCCGGAGCGTGGGTGATGAGCAATCGCCGGATGAAAACCCAGTGCAAGGCCACGCCGGTGATGACGGCAAAGTGAAACATCTCGTGCGGACCCAGCCAGTGGCGACTCAGCACGGGATACCCGCACGCCTCGAGGACGGCACCGGCGGAATAGGCGATTCCCGCAAACCAGATGGGACGGACAGCGCGGAATCCGATCTGGCGGCCCAGCTTGAACACCGAGAGGATGCCGACCCAGCCGAGGCCGAGGTAGATGCCGAGGCCGAGAACGCCCGAGAAGAGGTCGAAGCGAACAATCTGCAGGAGGACCCCGGCGGCTGCGAAACTCCAGATGAACGCAAGCATGCCGGCGCGCCAGAGCCCTTTGCACATGATGCCGTGGAAGGCCGTGAAGGTGCCCGCGATGAGCAGCCAGATCGCAATGTAGTCGATGTGTTGCATGACCGAGCGGGCCGCCCCGCCCCGGTCGAGCGAGTGATAGGCGCCGCTGATGCCCAATGCCGCGATCACGCAGACGGCGTACAACGCGACGGCCATTTGCCGCGACCGACTCCCGCGCGCCAGGCGAATGAGCGGTACAGCCGCGATGAGGGCGACCAGCGCTGCCGCCAAATGAGACAGAGAGCTGATCGGCTGGCAAAAGCCGGGAATCGAACGGACGAAATCGTCCTGAATCAAGCCCACCTGTTCAACATGTGTCGCTCGCGGGCGGGCGCTCGTCATTCTTCGGTCACATATCGATCTGAGGGGGAACGGCTCGCTGCCATTTGGCCGACGTCCGATTGACCGCCGCCGCCCTATTGCGCGATTGGATCGATTTGCCGGCGCTTTCCCGGTTGTGGGAGAGAAACCCCGCCGGGCATAGTGCGGGGATGCAGCGTCCCTGGCGGCTTGTTACGTTCTGCGCGTGTGTTTTTGCGTCCGGGGGCGTGGGCGGCTGCGGCGCTGGCGCCAGCACTGGCAGCGCCGGCACCGGTGGAGCTGCCATGGCAACGAGCGCCGACGGCGCCGCCGTGGCGGGAAGCGGCGGCAGCGCGGCTGACGCGCCGGCGACCGGCGGCGGCACGGGCGGCGACGGCGCCGGTGGCACGCGCGTCGATTCCGGAACTGGCGGACGCGCCGACGCCGCCACCGACGGAAGTGCCGCCGGCACCGGGGGCAGCGGACGCAATCCCAACCCCACCTGTTCGGACGCCGTTCTGCGCACCGGACCGACGGCTGGCAAGGAATTCCTCAAGGCCGATCCCATCGACGCCAAGTTTCCCTTCAGCACGCACTGGATGGGGCGTTTCAGCGACGATCCGACCGCGGTGGGCATCACCGGGATGGCCGACTATGACAACGACGGCGACCTGGATTTTTCTTCTGGCCAGCGCGGCGGCCCACAGTTCTGGTGGGAGTACTGCACGCCCGACCACTGGGTGCAGCATCGGGTGGGCAGCGGCCACAACTCGCCAGGCGGCGGCAACGCGGCTGACGTCGACGGCGATGGCTGGGTCGACATCATCGCCGGCGATTCGTGGTACCGGAATCCGAAGACGCCGCGCACCACGCAGTGGCAGCGCTATTTCACCGGCGTCACCGGCGGCGCCGAGGACGTGGCGGTGGGCGACGTCAGCGGCGACGGCAAACCCGATGTGCTGTGGGTGTGGAGCATGTACCGGCCGCAGTGGCGCATGCCGGGCGTTGATCCCACGCAGCCGTGGCCGCTGGGCGGGTCGCTGATCAACATCCAGACCCAGGGCGGCTCGATCGGCGATCTGGACGGCGACGGGCACAACGACATCGTGGTGGGAAATCAGTGGTGGTATCGCAACGTCGACGGCAAGGGGACGCTGTGGGAGAGCATTCGCACCACCACCGGCTTTGATGATTCTCCGCTGACCAATATCGGCGACGTCGACGGTGACGGCGACATGGACATCGTGATGTGCACGCACTTTGGCGGCCGGGCGGCCTGGGCCGAGAACGTCGACGGCAAGGGCGCGCGCTGGACCCTGCACATCGTGGCCACCGGCAAGAACAAGCTGCATTCAATCTTCGCGATGGATTTCGATAACGACGGCGACCTGGACATCTACAGCGGCGAGAGCAGCGGGCGCGCGTTCATCTGGGAGAACACCGACGGCAAAGGGACGTTCGTCGAGCACGTGGTGGCCAGCAACGCCCGCGGCCACGACGCCCGCGTGGGCGACGTCGACTGCGACGGCGATCTGGATATCGCCGGTAAGCCATGGGGCGAGGGCGAGGCCGAGCCGCGCGACCATATCTATCTGCAGAACATGACCGTCGAGCGGGGCGGCAAGGCGGTCTTCCAGCGTCCCAAGGGTGAGGTCTGGCACAAGACCCAGACCCGCCCGTTCTGTCCGTAGCAGGCGCGTCGCAGTCGCCGTCGGCGCGCCTGCCAGCCGTCTCAGTATCCCTCGCCGTCCAGCGCCGGCCGCACACGCCTCCGGTGGATCCGGAACAGGAAGATGATGTAGCCGATGGCGATGGGGAAGCCCAGCAGCCACCAGCCCAGGCCTTTTTGCAGCGTGGAGGTTCCGGAGGCACTGTTCAGAGCGGTGAGGCTCCAGGCCGGGTTCAGCGTGGACGGCAACATCACCGGCCAGACGCTGGCGGCGTTGGCCGCCTGCAGCCCCAGGATGAAAGCGCCGCTGCCCAGGAACGACAGGAAAGGACGGCGGCGCGCCAGGCCCACCGCCACCGCGGCCACGCCCGCCAGAGGAGACCGCGATTGCCAGGGAGTTTCCCTCGTCGATCCTGCAAGACCGCCAGAGCCATCAAGGCGATGAACAGCGTCCCCAGACCGGCCATGATGTGAAAGCTGTAATGGAGCAGCTCGGTGCTGGTCGGCCACTGGTCGCGCGGAAATGCATCCAGTCCCAGCCCGTCCGCGCTGACGTAGCCAGAGGCCAGGATGCTGAGCACAGCCGGAACGCGGAGGGGGTCGTCGAGGCGTTAACCCTCGACTTCATCGCGCAAAGACTTCTGACTCGGCGGTCTGGATCAAGCGCCGGCGGCAGCGGACCCTCGCCCGAATACAATCCCGGAATTTTAACGTTTGATGTTATATTTCCGGGGTCATCATGATGGTCGACCGCCGCCTCCGTGCCTCTGTCGAAGCCCAGCTGCAGGGGAATCCGGCGGTGGTCCTGCTCGGACCCCGCCAGGTTGGCAAGACGACCCTGGCTCAAGAGATCGCGGGGAAGCGCAGGGCCGCCGCCGTCTATCTGGACCTCGAGCGGCCCGCCGATCGGCGGCGAATGGAGGATGCCGACGCCTATCTGCGTGCCCAGGCCGGCAAGCTGGTGGTCGTCGACGAGATCCACAGGGCGCCGGAGCTGTTCGGTACACTTCGTGGAATCATCGATGACCGACGGCGGGAGGGAGATCGGACCGGCCACTTCCTGCTTCTGGGGTCGGCATCGCTCGACTTGATGAAACAGGCGTCGGAAACTTTGGCCGGGCGGGTCGTTTACGTCGAGCTGGCGCCCATTGACGCCCTGGAGATCGGAGGACGCAAGGGTGACCTGAACCGGATCTGGTCACGCGGTGGTTTTCCAGACAGCTTGCTTGCAAAGGGCGAGACGGAGAGCCTGCAATGGCGTCGCGCGTTTGTGCGAAGCTACCTCGAAAGAGACGTGCCGATGTTCGCGCCGCGGATGCCGGTCGAGACCGTGGGCCGTCTGTGGACGATGCTCGCGCACGGGCAGGGCACCCTCCTCAACCAATCCGCCCTGGCCGCCGGCTTGGCCGTCTCGACCCCTACCATAGGGCGGTACGTCGACCTGCTCGTGGATCTCATGCTGGTGAGACGCCTTCGCCCCTGGAGCGGCAACGTCGGCAAGCGACTGGTACGAACGCCCAAGACCTATGTGCGCGACAGCGGCGTCGTCCACGCGCTGCTCGATCTCGAGACCTGGAACGACGTCGTCGGACACCCGGTCGCTGGACCGAGCTGGGAGGGTTTCGTCATCGAGAACCTCATCGCTGCCGCTGGCGATGCGCGCACACCCTTCTTCTACCGGACGGAAGACGGCGCTGAAGTGGACCTGGTCTTCGAGCGAGCGGGAAAGGTCGAGATGATGATCGAAATCAAGCGCTCGACCGCACCCGATGTCTCTCGAGGCTTCTACTCGGCGCGAGCGGTCCTCAAGCCGAAGGAGAGTTACCTCCTCCACGGAGGCACTGGGACCTGGCCGGTAGACAAGAACATCACCGCGATCCCCCTCCGCGATCTAATGGTCCGGCTCGTGTCCGGTCAGAAGGTGGCGCGTCACTGAGTGATGGCGATAGTGCCTGCGACGCCCGCTAGAACTGCGACCAGAACTTCCAGAAGCCGATCGTGCTCAGGCCAGCGAACGGCGGACCGACCTGGTCAGAGTGCCCCTTGCCGCTGGTCGGACACCACACCACCGGAAAGCCCGGCATGCAGCCCTGATACGCCACGCAGGGCGACGGCGTCGCGGGGTTGTCGTCGTAATCCCACGGCTTGGTCTCGGTCATGCTGCAGCCGTTGGTCTTGAGAATGCGATCGCGCGCCGCCACGCCCAGCGGGAAGGCGTTCTGATCGTCCTGCATGTCGTGGGCGAGGATCGCGGCGATCGGGCCGGTGCAGGGGGGAATGACCGGTGTCCCGCCCGCGGTGTTGCCCTGGCCGCGCAGGCCGCCCGAGGGTCCGGTGCTGACGCCGCCCCGCGCGCAGCCCAGCAGGTGTGACAGCCACGATCCGCTGCTGTGCCCTTGCATGAACACGCGCGCCTTGTCGACGCAGGTCTTGGCCTCGACGTCGGCGATCATGACGTCGAAATAGTCGACCTCGGTCAGGCTGGACGAGCCGGGACCGGTGTCAAAGCAGCCGCCGCCGTACGTCTGACCCGAACGCTGCGAGCTGAGCGAGCGCGGCGCCACGATGACGGCGTTCGTCTTGGTCACGGTCTCGATGTGGAACGGGATGCTGCCGTCGCAGCCGTGCGCCGTGAAGATCAGCGGATAGGCGCGCATCGGATCGTATCCCGTGGGCAGATAGAGATCGTAGATGCGGCCCGTCCCCTTGACGGTGATGTTGTGGCGAATGTACGAGGCCAGGTTCTGGCTGGCCGGCATTCCG
>DATLVT010000538.1:0-4868 GCA_035577105.1 Polyangia bacterium | reverse complement strand
GAAACCAGGCGGTCAATATGAATACGCCATCGGTGACGGCGAAGCCTGGCACGGGTTTCATCCGGCGCCCGCGCACGGCGACAGCGGCTTCACCGTCGTGGCCCAGGGCGACATCGGCGCCACCACCATCTGGCCGAACGTCGGGCGCATCCAGCAGATGGTGGCCGACGCGCGCGCCGACCTGGTGCTGGTGCTGGGTGATCTCACCTATGGCGATCTGCGCCCGGGCGCGGTCGACCAGCATTTCAACGACGTCATGGTCTGGTCGCAGGACGCGGCGTACATGCCCATCTGGGGCAATCACGAATGGGAAAACCCGGCCCACGATGATCTGCGCAACTACAAGGGGCGGTTCGCGCTGCCCCACGCCCAGGCCGCGAACCGCGCGCCCGCCGCCGGCTGTTGCGGCGAGGACTGGTACTGGTTCGACTATGGCAACACGCGCTTCGTCGCCTACCCGGAGCCATACCGCCCCAGCACCTGGAGCGATTGGCTGGCCGCCGTCGAGCCGATCTTCACGGCGGCGGAGCACGATCCCGCCCTGAGATTCCTGGTGACGTTCGGCCATCACCCGGCGTTTTCCTCCGGCCACCACCACGGCGTGACGGCCCTGCAACGGGCCATGGCCTCGCTGGCGCACCGCTTTCCCAAATACGTCCTCAACCTGAACGGCCACAGTCACGCCTACGAGCGCACCGCCCCGCAAAGCGGCGTCGTGCACGTCACCGCCGGCGTCGGTGGCGGCTCGCTGGATCACGCGGCGACCGCCTGCTTCTGGAAGGAATGCACGCCGCCGGACTGGTCCGTGCGGCGGGCCATCCACCACGCCGTGCTGCGCCTGCGTTTTGCCGCCGACACCATCGAGGGCGCCGCCATCTGTGGTCCGCCCTCACCCGGCCGCACCGATCTCGACTGCCGCGAAGGCGAACCCTTCGACACGTTCGTCGTCGCGGCGGGCGGGCGAAGCAAGGACAACTAGCGAGGGCGGCCGGTTCAGCTGGGCAGCGCGCCGCTGGGCACGGTTTCGCGGCGGATGGTCTCCAGCTCGGCCTCGCTGAAGTCATAGCGTTCCCGGCAGAAGTTGCAGATCACCTCGGCCTTGCCGTCCTCGACGATCATCGAGGCCAGCTCGGCGCCGCCCAGCAGCGCCAGCGAGCCGGCGGCGCGCTTTCGCGAGCAAGGGCATTCGAAGTGGACGGGACGAACGTCCAGCACCTGCAGCGCGCCCGCCCCGGCGCCGCTCAGCTCGGCCAGGACGGCGGCCCCCAAGGCTTCCGCGGACAGCGGCGCGCCCGCCGCCAGCGCCGCGGGCAGGGCGCCCGCCCGAAAAAGGAAACGGGCGCGTTCGATGACGGCGCTGCCGGCGGTCCCCGGCAACGCCTGCACCAGGATGCCCGCCGACACGGCGATGGTCGTCGACGATCCATCGGTGAAGAGCGCGTCGCAGGCCAGCGCGCTGTCGATCTGCTCGCTGATGTTCAGATAGTGTTCGACGTCGGTGTCCAGCTCGCCGGTGACCAGCGGGGTCTGACCGCTGAAGTTGTCTCTCAGCCCCACGTCGCGAATGACGCTGACCACCCCGTTTTGTCCCAGGGCCGGCGCCAGCGACGGCCGCTGGCGGTCACCTTCGGAGGCCGCCCCCGACGCCAGGGCCGGCCGGACCAGCAAACCAGCCGCCGGATTCTTCACGTAGGCGCGCACGCCTCCCGACGACCGGGCGTCGACGGTGACGCCGCTGAGCGGTCCGTCGCCGATCACCTGCAGCGTCACGCGCTCGTCATCCTTGGTCAGCGTGGCCAGCAGCAGCCCGGCGGTGGTGCCGCGGGCCAGCGCCAGCGCCGCGCCCCGGGTCGCCTCGTGCCGGCGCACCGCCTCCCGCGCGGTGGCGGTGGTGATGGCGACGACCACGCGGGCCACGCCGCCGTCCCACACAGCGCGAGCGATCTGATCGGCGGGCGCGGGCTTGATCTCTCTGCTGCTCGTCATCACGGTAATGTTACGCTGCACCCTGGCTGATGTCCGCTCGCGGTTGCCCTCCTCGCTGGTTCTCCCCATGGCGCATTCGAACCAACATCCCAGCGGTTCTCCCCCGGCGCGGGCGCCGACCTCGACCTGGCTGAGCGCGCCCAACCTGCTGAGCCTGTGCCGCGTGCCGCTGGGCGTGGCGTTCTGGTTCGTCATCGATTCGACGCCGACGCACATCGTCTGGCCGTTCACCATCCTGGCCGCCGCCGGCGTCACCGACGTGCTGGACGGGTATCTGGCCCGCCGCCAGGGCATCAGCAGCAGCGGAGGGGGGTCATGGTTGGATCCCATCTGCGACAAGCTGTTCGTCGCCCTGGTGCTGGTGTCGATCGGCTGGCATCGGCACGCGCCTCTCTTGCTGATGGCCCTCATCGTCGGCCGCGAGCTGATCCAGCTGCCGGTGTCGCTGACCTATCGATTCATTCCCGCGCTGCGACACTGGCTACGCTACGACTTCACCGCCAGCCCGCTGGGCAAGGCAGGCACCGTGACGCAGTTCCTGGCGCTGGCGGCGCTGCTGATCGATCACCCGGCGGTCTGGATCATGGCGACCATCACGTTCGTGGTGGGAATGGCCGCCCTGGTCGATTACCTGCGACGGGCGGTGCTGCTGGCGCGCCAGCGGCAGTTCACATCGCCGCCGAGGTGATCTCGGCGATCTCGCCGTCGGTCAGGGCGATGGGATTGCCTTTCATGCTGCTGGCGACCTTCGCCTTTTGAACCAGCGGCGGGATGTCGGCGGCGGTCAGGCCGTGCTGGGCCAGGCGCGGGATGGCCAGCGCCGCGCAGAGCGCGCCCACCCAGGCCACGCCGTCGGCGGCGGAGGCTTCCGCGTCGCCGGTCAGGATCACCGCCAGCTCGTCAAAACGGGCCAGCAGCGGATCGTGCGGCGCGCGTTCCGTGAGCGCCCGCAGGTTCACCGCCAGCACGTGCGGCAGCAGCGCGGCGCACACGGCGCCGTGCGGGGCGGCGAACGTTCCGCCCAGCGGCGCCGCCAGCCCGTGCACGGCGCCCAGACCGGCGTTGGCCAGACACAGACCACCCAGCAAGCTGGCGCAAGCCAGATCCTGTCGTAAAGACGCCGCCGCTTCTCCGGCCAGCCCACGCGCAAACGCCAGCCGCAGCGCGCGCGCCGAGCGGCGCATCCCTTCGCGCGCCCACCCGTCGGTGACGGGGTTGGCCTTGCACGAGACAAACGGTTCGATCAGCTGCGACAGGGCATCAAGGCCGCCGCTGGCGATCACCGCGGGCGGCAGGGCAGCCAGCAGATCGGGATCGACCAGGGCCAGACGCGGCAGCATCAGCGGGCTGCGCAGGCTGGCCTTGACATGATGCTGAGGGGACGTCAGCACGGCGTTGCGCGTGACCTCCGATCCGGTGCCGGCGGTGGTGGGAATGGCCACCAGCGGCAGCGACGGTTTCGCCAGCGGCGCCCCGCGCCCCACCACCTCCAGATAGTCCAGCGGATCGCCGCCGTTCCCCAGCAGCGCGGCGATGGCCTTGGCCGCGTCCAGCGCGCCGCCGCCGCCAAAACCGATCACCACGTCGCAGCCGGCGTCGCGCCCCACGGCGACGCCGGCGCGCGCGCTGTCGACGGTGGGCTCGCCCGGCGTGTCCAGCGCCCAGACGGTGGTGGTCACGCCGCCGCCTTCCAGTGCGGCGATCAGCGCCGACGCCCGGCCCGGCGAGCGACCGGTCACCAGCAGCGCGCGCGTCCCCAGGGCGCGCACGGCCGGCGCCGCTTCGGCGATGACGCCGGCGCCGAAGCGGACGCGGGCCGGCGTGGCGATCTCGAAGGCGACGCTCACGTCATCCGGGCGATCCCGTCGCTCACCAGTCGTCATCATCGGGAAACACGTTGACGAATTTCGTGGCGGCGCGCGGCGCGGCCATCATCGGCGCCACGGTGTCGCGCCACCGCTGGTAATGCGCCGTCTCCTTGTGAGCGGCCGGCGCCTCGGGCGTGCGATAGACCTCCGACAGCACGAAGTGCGTCGGCTGATCACTGGCCTGCAGCACATCGAACCGCGCCACCCCCGGCTCCGCCACGCTGGCCCGCGCGTTGGCGATGCTGGCCGCGCGAAACGCCTCGACCGATTCTGGTTTCACCTGCACGGCGACGTGCACCACGATCAGCGACTGCTTCTTCTCGGTTGATGCCATCGAAGTTACCTTTCATCAACAGGCGGACGGCCCAACGCCTTGGCCAGGCGCCGGGGCAGCTCGGCGGTCTCGATCTCCTCCAGCGATTGCGGCAACGCCAGCGACCAGTTGGGCCAGCTGGTCGTCGTTCCCGGCATGTTCGGGCGCTCGGCGACGGCGATGGCGTCGTCCAGCGTGGCCAGCAGGATGCGCGACGGGGCGGCGGCCAGGGCGCGATAGGTGCCCTCGATGACATCGGCGATGCTGACCTCGGCGTCGGTGGCGAACGGGCCCGTCGGCGTTCCAGGCGCAGCGTCCGCCGGCACATGGGCCAGCGCCGCCACCTTCTCCCGCAAGACGCGCATGCCTTCTTCGTTGGGCTGCAACCCCGCCGCCTGGCTGTCGGTGATGTCGCGCCCCGACCACAGACCGGCCACGGTGGCCAGATCGTGCGTGGTGACGCTGGACAGCGCCATCTCCGGCAGCGCCGCCGGCGTCCCCGGTTCAAAGTAGAGCAGCCGGTACGACAGCATGCGGTGCGCCGCCAGCGTCTCGCGCACGCCCGCCTCCACCGTCCCCAGATCCTCGCCGACGATGAAGGCGCCGGCGCGGTGGCTCTCCACGTCCACGATGGCCAGCAGCTCGTCGGCGCGCGTGCGGACGTACGTCCCCGCCCCCGGCGAGAGGCCGTGCGGGATCCA
>DATLVT010000537.1:0-8132 GCA_035577105.1 Polyangia bacterium | reverse complement strand
GGACGTACTGCGCGCCTGCGAACTGCGCGCGGCAGGGAACCCCACCGCTCCCGCCCGCCTGGGGACTACGTTCACTGCGCATGGGTTTCGCCCGAAAAAAAAGAGAGAACAAAAGTGGGGTACCGCCTGCTCACCGACCTTGCGTTGGATGAGCAGGCGGTACCCCACTCTGTCGGCGCCCGATAGCAACCCGGCCGACAAGCCGGGCTGCTGGCGTAGCCGAGGCGAGAACCGCACCGGAACGTACTACTGTACTTGAGGAGCGGAAGCGCAGCCTCGGCATAGCCAGCGGCCAGGATCGTCGGCCGTCGCTCGCTCGAGCCGCCCCCCCCGACTACACCGCGTCTTCGCCGCGTTCTCCGGTGCGGATACGGATCGCCTCGTCGATCGGCGTGACGAAGATCTTTCCGTCGCCGATCTTGCCGGTCTTGGCGGCGGTCATGATCACCGACACCACGTCGGGCACCATGGAATCCTTGACCACCACCTCCAGGCGGACCTTGGGCACGAAGTCGACCACATAGGCCGAACCGCGATAGACCTCGGTCTTGCCGCCGGTGCGGCCAAAGCCGCGCACCTCGCAGACGGTCATACCAGAGACGCCCATCTCCCGGAGGCGCTCTTTCACTTCGTCCAGCTTGAACGGCTTGATGATCGCTTCGACTTTTTTCATGGATTGCTCCTTTTTCCCGGGGGACCCGCCTTAACCGCCAGCCTCGTCGAAATGGTACCCCACTTCGCCGTGATCCGACTGGTCAAGTCCGGCCTCCTCGGTCTCGGCATCCGGACGCAACCCGATGGCGGCCTTCACTATCATGGCGATGATGACGGTTCCCACAATGGACAGCACCAGCGTCAGGCCGATCGCCTTGAGCTGCTCCAGCCACAGCGTCTTGCGCACCAGCCCTGCCAGGTTCGTGCTGAGGTTCCCGTTGGCTTCGGTGGTGGCGAAGAAACCGGTGACCAGGGCGCCCAGGGTGCCGCCCACGCCGTGCACGCCGAAGGTGTCCAGCGCGTCGTCATATTTGAAGATGGCCTTCAGCTTGGTGCAGGCAAAGAACGGCACGACGCCGGCCAGGACGCCGATGCAGACCGCGCCCGTCGGATTGACGAAACCGGCGGCGGGGGTGATCACCACCAGCCCGGCCACGATCCCCGAGCAGAAGCCCAGCACCGTCGGCTTGCCGCGCGTCATCCATTCCAGGCCGGGCCACACCGTGCCGGCGATGGCCGCTGCCAGCGTGGTGGCGGTGAAGGCGTTGGCGGCGATGCCGTCGGCGGCGACGGCGCTGCCGGCGTTGAATCCGTACCAGCCCACCCACAACATGCCGGTGCCGATCATCGTCAGCACCATGCTGTGGGGCAGGAACGGTCGAACGCCCCAGCCCTTGCGCTTGCCCAGGATCAGGCACAGCACCAGCGCCGACCAGCCGGACGACATGTGCACGACGGTGCCGCCGGCAAAGTCGATGGCCTTGATCGACGCCTTGGCATTCCACACGCCGTTCATCATTCCGTCGATGCCCCACACCATGTGGGCCAGCGGGAAGTAGACGACGAACATCCACAGCACGATGAACGCCATCACGGCCGCGTACTTCATCCGCTCGGCGATGGCGCCGACGATCAGCCCGGGCGTGATGATGGCGAACATCAGCTGGTACATCGAAAAGACGTTCTGTGACACCCACGCCGAGTAGTCGGCGTTGGGCGCGGCGGTCACCCCGCTGAGGCCGGCGAACTTGAGCCCGCCCAGCATCGGCAGGCCGGGCGCGAAGGTCAGGCTGTAACCGACCGCCCACCACAAGATGGTGACCACGCCGGAGCAGCCCAGACACTGCGCCAGCACGGACAGCACGTTCTTGCGACGAACCAGGCCGCCGTAGAACAGGGCCAGCCCGGGCAGCGTCATGAAGAGCACCAGCGCCGACGACGTCATCATCCAGCCGTTGTGGCCGGGGCCGGAGGTGGTGGTCATGAACTTGGGCGTGCCGTTCGTGACGTACGCCTCCAGATCAGCCACGCGGGCCGCCAGATCCGGACCGGCCGCGGCAGGGGCTGCCGGCGCAGCGGCCGGCGCGGGCGACTGTGCGGCCGCGAAAGAGCCGAGGGTTAGGAGAACAACGGCGGCTAGCAGACCAACGGCGATCCTGGGTTGTGTCATCTGGCGCTCCTCGCTTGAAATTCGGGGGGATCGAGACAGAGCGCAGCCACCCTAGGTCGTTCACCTCATCTTAGCCAAGTAGAAATCAACTCTGGTCAACGAAGTTTCTCCCAGGAAATGATCTCGAAATATTCGAGAAACATGGCCCCGGAGGCCGCGATCGACTCAATGCGCGCGTGGTTCGCTGGCGATGAGGGGTGTCAACGCGGTGGCCAGCGCGCGGCTGTAAGGGATCCGCCCGGCCGCGCTGAGGTGAACTTCGTCGTCGTACATGGCGTCTCCCTGCAGCCCTGCCACGTGGCGCAGATCGAAGAAGGGCGCGCCGGCATCGCGTAACACCTGCAGCGTCTCGGGCGGCACGACGTACGGCGGGCGGCCCGAATCAAGGCGCGTGGGGTAAGCGACGAACGCCAGCCGAACCCCATGGTCGGCGGCGGTGCGCAGCAGACGCTGCAACGCCCGGTGCGTGCGCGGCGCCGGCGCCGGCGCCGACGTCGTGTCGACACGCGCCGGGCGACGGCGGCGGTTGTGTTCATAGATGGATGCGTTGGCCTGCGCGGCGTACGAACGAAAATCGGGGACCAGCGCCTCCAGCGCGCGCTCGCGCATGCGCTCGCTGGCGGCGAAGGTCGCCCAGCCGGACGCCAGCACGAACTCTACCCGCTGGCCCCACTCAGGCAGATCCAGGGCGAACACCGATGGCCAGTCGCGCACCGACGTGAAGAACTGGGCCAGCCGGCCGATCTCGACGGCGTTGCCGTCCTGCAGATCGTCCTCGTAAAAGGTGATCACCACCCAGTCGGGGTGCAGGCCCGGCGCAAAGAAATACTTCTGCAGCATGAACTGCCAGGTGTTGATGCGCGACTGGTCTGCCACGAACAGATCGGCGGTGACCCGGGCACCGCTGGCGGCAAAGGCCGCCTGCAGGGTCGGCAGGTCGACGCCGCGATCGGTGGCCGAGTTTCCTATCAGCGCCAGGCGCGCGCCGTCGCTGCCCTCCAGGTGACGGGCCTTTTCCCCGTAGCCGGCAAAGCGGCGAAAATCCTTCGAGCTGTTGAACAGGCGCGTCCGCGTGAACAGCTCCAGCGCGCCAAAGATCGCCAGCAGGGCCAGCGGCACCTGCCAGCGGCGCCCTCTGGCGCCGACGCTAGAACTGGAAGTAGATGAACTCATTGGCCTGGCCAGAGTGGAAGATCAGGATCGCCAAGATCATATACGCGTAGGCGGCCGAACGAAGGAGCCACGGGGCGTTCACGAAACGGTCCAGGCGTTTCTCGCCGTCGATCGCGCATTCGGCCAGGAACGGGATGAACCCGTAGAACACGATCTGCACCAGCGGCGCGGCGACGGCCGAGGTGACGTGAAAGTCAGTGACAATCCGCGCCGCCATGGCGTACGCCGCCCCGAAAGTGTCGGCGCGAAACAGCAGCCAGCCGGCGCAGGTCAGGTGAAACATGACGATCACCCGGATCAGCCAGCGCACCCGGTCGCGCGGCGTCTCCGTCGGCACGCGGTCTGGAATGCGCAGCAGCCGAAAGGCGCACAGGATGGCGCCGTGGTAGAGGCCCCAGGCCACGAAGGTGAAGCTGGCCCCGTGCCACAGGCCGCCCAGCAGCATGGTGATGACCAGGTTGCGGTACTGGATGCGTACGCCGTGGCGATTGCCGCCCAGGGGAATGTAAAGGTAGTCGCGCAGCCAGCTGGACAGGCTGATGTGCCAGCGGGTCCAGAAATCGCTGGGGCTGACCGCCAGGTACGGCAGCCGGAAGTTCTGCACCAGCTCGAACCCCAGCCATTTCGAGATGCCGCGGGCGATGGCCGAGTAGCCCGAGAAGTCGCCGTAGATCTGGAAGGCGAAGGCGTAGATCCCCAGCAACACCTGGGGACCGGTGATGTCGGCCGCGCGCCCGTCGAAGAAAGGGAAGAAGACGGCGTTGGCGACCGGGGCCATGTTGTCGGCGATGAACAGCTTCTTGAAGAGGCCGATCACCACCAAAGCCAACCCCTCGCGCATGGCGGGCGTGCCGCGCGGGTCGGGGCGGGCGTTCACCACCTGTGGCAGCAGCGTGTGGGCGCGCATGATCGGCCCGGCCACCAGGTGCGGGAAGAAGCAGACGAACAGCGCGAAGTCGGGGAAGTTCTCCGTGGGCTGAGCGTCGCCGCGATAGATGTCGATGGTGTAGCTCATGGCCTGGAACGTGTAGAAGCTGATCCCGGCGGGCAGGATCAGGCCCAGCGTCTGCCAGCTGACGCCTGTCAGGCCCACGGCGTGCAGCAGCGCCACCATGCTGCTGATGAAGAAGTCGCAGTACTTGAAGAAACCGAGGATGGCCAGGTTGGCCACCATGCTGATGGTGAGGAACACCTTGCGCCGCCGCAGCTCGGGCGCGGCGTAAAGCGACGGCAAGACGAACCCGTAGATCAGGGCCACCGCGGCAGTTCCCAGGGGAATGAGAAAATCGCGTAGACGGTGCGGAAGCGCCGCCGCCGCCCCGGCGCCGTCGCCGTGGACAAGCGCGCCCAGCAGGGCCGGATAACGGACGTTGCTGCACAGAACCAGCGCTGACCCGACGATCAGAAGACCCAGCCAGCGCAGCTTGGCCCGGGGGAGGCGCACGCCCGCCACGCCCAGGCCGCCCAGATAGTCGATCACCGTCGACACAAGGATCAGGAACAGGAAACGGTAGTCCCAGGCCCCGTAGAAGATATAGCTGGCCCCCAGCAGCAGGCGGTTTTGCCAGCGATGGTTGGCGCGCCAATAAACGAGGTACAGAAGCCCGAAGAGAAGCCAGAAGCTATAGCTGTTGTAGTTCACGGCAGAGGATCGCGGGGACAGGGTAAGCGAGCGTGGGCGCGGCCTCAAGGTGCCAGATCGACTGGTGACCGCCGCGGCCGTCGCGTTGCCATCGCGTTGACAGTCGATTGGTCGCCTCGTACGATCGAAGCTCGTGCGTCGCGTTCTTCTCGGTCTGGTTCTGGCGGGTCTGGTCGCGGTTTTCTGGTCTGGCCTGGGCCGTTCGGCGCCTGCGGTCGTGGCTGCGAAGACCACGTCGACCCGGTTCAAGGCCATCGTTCCGTCCGGCCCCCCGGCGCCGATCCTGCCCTTGTCACAGGTCAAGCCCGGTATGGAGGGCTATGCCCTGACCGTCTTCTCGGGCACCAAGCCGGACCGGTTCAAGGTGCGCGTGGTGGCCATCATGCGGTCGTTCCTGCCCAAGCAGGACGTCATCCTGATTCGCGCCGAGGATCCGCGCGTCGAATTTTCCGGGATCGTCGCCGGGATGAGCGGCAGCCCGGTCTACATCGACGGCAAGTTGATGGGCGCCATCGCCTATGCCTGGAGCTTCGCCAAGGAGCCGCTGGGCGGTGTGACGCCCATCGAGAGCATGCTGGCCGAGCGCAACCGCCCGCGGCGGATCAAGCCCGAGGCAACCACACTGGCCGGCGGCCGCGGCGCGCCCTCATCTGATGAGGCGTCTGACGAGGCGTCTCGGACGTCCGAGACGTCGCCGCCCGGTCTCTCCACGCTGGCGCGCGACCTGGGCCTGGCCCCGATCGCCACCGGCGGGGGCAGCGAACCGCGGCTGCTGCGCGCGGCGGTGCCCCTTTCAGTGTCGGGATTCACGCCGCGCGCCTTCGCCGAGCTGGATCAGGAGCTGCGGCCGACCGGCCTGGTGCCCATGCAGGCGGGGGGCGGACGGCGGCTGGGCAACCCCCGCCCCGGCCACGTCGAACCGGGATCGGCCATCGGCGTCGAGCTGGTCCGCGGCGACATGAGCATGGTGGCCACCGGCACCGTCACCTACGTGGACGGGTCGCGCATCTTTGCCTTCGGCCATCCCCTGTTCGGCATCGGCGAGGTCTACCTGCCCATGGTCGACGCCGAGATCCACGGGTTCCTGCCGGCGTTCTCCCAGTCGTTCAAGATGTCGTCGCCGCTGCAAGAGGTGGGGACGCTGATCCAGGATCGCCAGTCCTGTATCATCGGCGACCTGGACGCGCGCACCACCATGGTGCCCATCGACGTGCGGGTGACCGGCCCGGGCGCGGAGCCGCGGGTCTTTCACGCCGAGGTGGCCCGCAACCGGCGCCTGACGCCGACGCTGGCGGCGCTGGTGCTCAGCAACGCCATCAGCGACGCCGAGCCGGACGTGGCGGACATGATGGTGACGGTGGCGTCGAAGGTGACCATCAAAGGACAGGCGCCGCTGGATCTGCGCGACAACCTCTTCTCGGCGGAAGGCATCTCGGGGCGCGCCCTCAGCGGGTCGCGCGGCATCCGGGCCCTGGGCGAGCTGCTGGTCAATCCTTTCGAACCGGTGGCCCTGGACGGCATGGACATCGACGTGCGCGTCGAATACCGGCGCAACGTGGCCGAGATCGTCGGCGTGTCGCTGCCCGGCGATCAGGTCGACGCCGGCGACACGGTCCCCCTGCGCGTGACCTTGCGACCTTACGCCGACGCCGAATACATCGAGGTCGTCCCTGTGGTCATCCCGCGCAGCCTGGGCGGCGGCGCCGTCAAGATCGAGGTGGCCAGCGGCGCCCTGGTCAAGCCGGAGACGCCGCCCGCCGAATCGCTGCGCGTGTACATCGACAACCTGCGCCGGTATTACACGGCGTCGTCGATCGTGGTCAGCCTGCAGACGCCCGACGACGGCGCGGCCCTGCGCGGGCGCCTGCTGCCCGGGTTGCCGTCGTCGGCGCTGGACACGCTGCAGCCGGGGAACCAGACCCGGCGCGCCGACGCCTACCGGGTCGCTGACCGCACGGTGTTTTCATCCAAACGGCTGGTCAGCGGCAAGCAGGAGCTGACCGTCTTCGTGCGCGAGGACGTGCTGGGACGCCACCCGGCCGCCACCCGCTGAAGCCGGGCCCCGACGACGAATTCCCGTCCGGCGGAGCGGTCGCGTACAATCGACGGCGCTTGATGCGGACTTTCATGAAGAGAGTGTGGCTGGTCGGCCTGGGTGGCGCTGCGCTGCTGGCGATGGCGCCGGCGGCAGCGCTGGCCGGAGGGACCAAGGTTTTTCGGCAGACCAGCGCCAAGGACTTCGACGAGGGCGAGGCGACCGGCAGCCGGATCCTCCCCTCGGGCGAGGTGGCGGCCGGCATGAAGGCGGCCCGCGTGCCGCTGGACGCCGCGTTCGTCTGGTGCTCGGCCCTGACCAAGGACGGTGGCACCGCCTATTTCGGCACCGGCGACGACGGCAAGATCTTCGCCGTCGATTCGTCCGCGGCGGCGGCGTCCGGCAAGACCGAGAAGCCGGCCCGCAAGATCGCCGCGCTGGACGCCGCCTGGGTGACGGCGCTGGCGGTGCGGCCCGACGGGTTGCTGCTGGCCGGGGCGACGCCGGGAGGTCGCGTCTACCTGGTCGATCCCAGATCGGGCAGCGCGCACGAGCTGGCCAAGCTGCCGGCCGAGCACGTCTGGAGCCTGGCCTACGACGCAACGTCGGGGACGACTTACGTGGGGACCGGGTTGCCGGGGAAGATCTTCGCCGTGGACGGCAAAGGGAAATCGCGCGCGGTCTGGGATTCGGGCGACAAGCACGTGGTCTCGCTGCTGCGCGCGGCGGACGGGCGCCTGCTGGCGGGAACGTCGGAAGAGGGGATCTTGTTTCGCGTCGGCACCGACGGCCACGCCGAGGCGCTGCACGATTTCGAGGCCGAGGAGGTGCGCGCCATCGCCCGTGACGGCGACACGATCTTCGTCGCGGTGAACGACTTTGAAAAGACGGCCGCGCCCGTGGCCCCCGGACCGGTGGCGGCCAAGGGGACGCGGGTGACGGTGTCGGCGGCCACCGGAGCCCCCACGTCGGCCGGCGCCTTGCCGCGCCCCGGACAGCGCAAGTCCAAGGCCGGCCTTTACCGCCTGGAGAGCGACGGCCGCATCGAGCAGATCTTTTCCACGGCCGACGGGTACTTCACGTCGCTGCAGCTGGACACCGCGGGCGGCGTCTATGTG
>DATLVT010000536.1:0-5637 GCA_035577105.1 Polyangia bacterium | reverse complement strand
ACCACCCCGGCCAGTGCCCGATCTGCAGCATGACGCTGGTGCCGAGACCCAGCGGCACCGCGCCGACGGCGCCCGCCACCTCCATGGCCCCTTCGCCGTCACCGGCGCCCAGCGCTAAACCGGTGAACGGCCTGGCCGACGTCGAGCTGCCCGCCGATCGCGTGGCCCTGATCGGAATGCGCACCGCCAAGGTCGAACGCGCTCCGCTGGGCGACGCCCTGCGGGCCGTCGGCGTCATCGCCGCCAACGAGCGGGGCCTGGCCCAGATCTCCGTGCGATTTTCAGGGTGGGTGCAGCAGCTGCTGGTGTCGGAGACCGGCCAGCGGGTGAAACGGGGCCAGGTGCTGGCCAGCGTCTACAGCCCCGAGGTGGTGCGCGCCGAACAGGAATATCTGACGGCGCGCGGCTGGGAAGCGAAGGGCGACAGCGCGGGCGGATCGGGCGGAGGCCTGGCCGCGGACGCCCGCCGCCGCCTGGAGCTGCTGGGGATCGCCGCCCAGGAGATCGACGCCCTGGGCGCGCGAGGAAAGGTCGGCGACAGCGTGCCGATCCGTTCGCCCGCCGAAGGATACGTGACGGCCAAGAACGTGGTCCCCGGGGCGGCCATCGCGCCGGGCGCGCCCCTGTTCGAGGTGGCCGATCTGTCGCGGGTCTGGCTGCTGGCCGACGTCTACGAACAGGAAGCCGCCCGCCTGCGCATCGGCCAGAAGGCCACGCTGGAGCTGACGGCGTATCCCGGCGAGCACTTTCCCGGCCGCGTGCAGTTCATCTATCCGACGCTGAACGCGTCGACGCGAACGCTGCGAGTCCGCCTGGAGTTCGCCAACAAGACCGGCCCCAGCGGCGTCAAGCTGCGTCCCGGGATGTACGGCAACGTTTCGCTGGCGCTGCCGTCGGCGCTGGGCCTGGTCATCCCCAGCGAAGCGCTGGTCGACACCGGCGAGCACCAGTACGTGTTCGTCAGCAGGGGCGAGGGACATTTCTCGCCGCGCCTGGTGCACGTGGGCGCCCGCGCCGGCGACCGGGTGCAGATCACCGACGGCATCAGCGAGGGCGACACCGTGGTGACCACCGGCAACTTTCTCATCGATTCGGAGAGCCGCCTGCGCGCCGCCATCGAGGGGCAAGCGGCGTCCCCCGCCGCCGCCGCCAGCGCCAGCGGCGAAGACCCCGACTGCGGGCGCGACTTCGACGCCCAGCGCTTTCCTGACAAGGCGCGCGCCTGCCGCGCCTGCGACATCCAGCACCGCGGGATGGGCACCATGGCCCAGGACTGCAAGGCCGCCATCGAAAAGCCCTGGAAATAGGGACGGGACGCCATGGTCGAACGAATCATCGAATACTGCGCGCGCCACCGGGCCCTGGTGCTGATCGCCGTGGTGCTGGCCATCGGCGGCGCCACCGTGGCCATGCGCCAGGCCAAGCTGGACGCCATCCCCGACCTTTCCGATCCGCAGGTGATCGTCTTTTCCGAATGGATGGGACGCAGCCCGACGCTGGTGGAAGATCAGGTGACGTATCCGATCGCCTCGAAGTTGATCGGCACGCCCCACGTGACCGACGTGCGCGGCTATTCCATGTTCGGCATGTCGTTCGTCTACGTGATCTTCGAGGAGGGGACCGACGTCTACTGGGCGCGCAGCCGCGTGCTTGAATACCTGAGCGCGCTGCGCACCACGCTGCCCGAAGGTGTCTCGCCGAACCTGGGGCCCGACGCCACCGGGATCGGCTGGGTGTTCCAGTACGCGCTGACCGACAAGACCGGCAAGCACGGCCTGGACGATCTGCGCACCTTCCAGGACTTCACGCTGCGCTATGCGCTGGGCAGCGTCCCCGGCGTCGCCGAGGTGGCCAGCGTGGGCGGTTTTCAAAAGCAGTACCAGGTGACCGTCGATCCCAACCGGCTGCGCGCCTACGGCGTGCCGTTGACCGACGTCATCGAAGCCATCCGCCAGTCCAACAACGACGTGGGCGGGCGCATCCTGGAGATGTCGGGGCGCGAATACTACGTGCGCGGGCGCGGCTACATCACCAGCCTGGCGGACATTGAAAACGTGACCGTGCGCTCCGGCGGCCCGGCCGGCACACCCATCCTGGTCAAGGACCTGGGCAGCGTCCGCTTCGGCCCGGACATCCGGCGCGGGCTGCTGGAATGGAACGGCGAGGGAGAGGCGGTGGGCGGCATCGTGGTCATGCGTTATGGCGAAAACGCGCTGGACGTCATCGAGCGGGTGAAAAAGAAGATCGCCGATCTGCGGCCTGGCTTTCCCGAGGGGGTCGAGCTGTCCATCGCCTACGATCGCTCCGGGCTGATCAAGCGGTCCATCGACACGCTGAAACACGCGCTCATCGAGGAGGGGATCACCGTCAGCCTGGTGATCATCCTCTTCCTGCTGCACCTGCGCAGCTCGCTGCTGCCCATCCTGTCGCTGCCCATCAGCGTGGCGCTGTCCTTCATCCCCATGGTGCTGCTGGACATCCCGTCGACGATCATGAGCCTGGGCGGGATCGCCATCGCCATCGGCGCCACGGTGGACGCCGAGATCGTCATGATCGAGGCGGCGCACAAGAAGCTGGAACACGCCGGGCCCGGCGCCGACCGACACAAGCTGCTGGCGGAAGCGGCCAAGGAGGTGACGCCGGCCATCTTCTTCTCCTTGCTGATCATCGCCGTCGCCTTCCTGCCGGTGTTCACGCTGACCGGCCAGGCCGGGCGCCTGTTCAAGCCGCTGGCTTACACCAAGACGTTCGTGATGCTCATCTCGGCGCTGCTGTCGATCACCTTCGCGCCGGCGCTGCGCGATCTCTTGATCCGCGGCAAGATCACGCCGGAGAGCCGCCACCCGGTCTCGCGCTTTCTGATTCGCATCTACGAACCGTTCGTCTACATCGCCCTGCGCCGACCCAAATCGACGATCGCCATCGGCCTGTTCGCGCTGGCCTCCGCCGTGCCGCTGGCGATGAAGCTGGGCCACGAGTTCATGCCGCCCTTGAACGAGGGCGATCTGCTGTACATGCCCATCACCTTCCCCAACATCTCCATCGAAGAGGCCAAGCGCCAGCTGCAGCAGCAGGATCGCATCCTGCACACCTTCCCCGAGGTGGAGTCGGTGTTCGGCAAGGTGGGCCGCGCCGACAGCGCCACCGATCCGGCGCCCATCACCATGGTGGAGACCACGGTGCACCTGCGCCCGGCCGACCAGTGGCGCCGCACGTTTCACCGACGCTGGTACTCGTCATCAGCGTGGACGCCCGAGTGGATCAAGGCGGCCCTGCGCCGCATCTGGCCCGAGAACCAGCGCATGACCTGGGACGAACTGACCGCCGAGATGAACAAGAAGATGCAGTTCCCGGGATGGACCAACGCCTGGACCATGCCCATCAAGACACGCGTCGACATGCTGACCACCGGCGTGCGCACCCCCATCGGCATCAAGATCTTCGGCACGGACCTGGAACAGGTGGAGAAGATCGGCACCGGCCTGGAACACGTCATCGCCCCCATCAGCGGCACGCGCAGCGTCCTTTACGAGCGCAACCTGGGCGGCCTTTACGTCGACATCATCCCACGCCCCGAGAAGCTGGGGCGATACGGCCTGCGCGTCGCCGACGTCGAGCGCGTCATCGAGAGCGCCATCGGCGGCACGCCCATCGGCACCACCATCGAGGGGCGCAATCGCTTCTCCATCAACGTCCGTTACCCGCGCGACCTGCGCGGTGACCTGGAGGCGTTGCGCCGGGTCCTGGTGCCCATCGCCGGCGGCGGCGCCCCCCCCACGCCTGGCGCCGGCAGCGTCGGCGCGAGCGGCGGCGGCATGCCGGCCGCGCCCGAGCAGGCGTTCGTCCCCCTGGGTGAGCTGGCCGACGTGCGTATCGCCGGCGGCCCGCCCATGGTGCGCGACGAGGCCGGCCTGCTGGTCGGGTACGTCTATGTGGACATCGATCAAGGACAGCGCGACATCGGCGGCTACGTCGACGAAGCCAAGGCGGCGGTGGCGGCGGCGCTGGGCGCCGGCACGCTGAAGCTGCCCCCCGGCACGTACCTGAAGTGGACCGGGCAGTACGAGCAGCTGCAGCAGATGGTGGCGCGCATGAAGCTGGTGGTGCCGTTGACGGTGCTGCTCATCATCGCGCTGCTGTTCTTCCAGTTTCGCAACGTGATCGAGGTGCTGATCATCCTGCTGTCGATCCCGTTCGCGCTGGTGGGCAGCGTCTGGCTGATGTGGCTGCTGGACTATCGGATCTCGACGGCGGTCTGGGTCGGCATCATCGCGCTGTGCGGCCTGGCCGCGCAGACCGGCATCGTGATGATCGTCTACATCAACAACGCCTTTCATCGGCGCCAGGCCGAGGGCCGCATCAACAACCTGAAGGACATCATCGCCGCGCACATGGAGGGAACGGTGCAGCGGGTGCGGCCCAAGCTGATGACGGTCTCCACGATGTTGATTGGCCTCGTGCCCCTGCTGTGGGCCGACACCTCGGGCGCCGACGTCATGAAGCGGATCGCCGCCCCCATGGTGGGCGGCCTTTTGACCTCGGCCTTCCTGACCCTGGAGATCATCCCCGTGGTGGTGACGTACTGGCGCCTGGAGCAGCTCTTGTGGCAGCGCCTGACGACGGCGGCGCCCGAGCGCCTGCGCGGGTTGCAGCACGCGGCGGCCGCCATCGCCCTCGGCGCCTCGCTGGCGGCCGCCCTGGCGGTGGGGCGGGTCTATGTGACCATGCCAGGCGGGCTGTTCCCCGTCGGACAGCTGGCGGCGGCGCTGATCTTCCTAAGCGGCCTGGCCGTCTATCTATCGCGACGGCCCGCCGCCGTTGTCCGCGTGTGGCCGACGTAAAGACGTCGTCAGGTTCCGGGGTGCGATTCACGCCAGACGGAATCGCCCCGCTCGAAATTTTCGAAGGCCCGCACCAGGCCGTTCAGCACCAGGCGCGTGGTCTCGAACAACGCCTTCGCCTGCAGATCGGTGAGGGCCGTCAGATCTTTTTCAATGTGATCCGAGACCTCGTTCAGCATCTGTCTGATGTTCGTGGCGTGATAGCGCGGATCGGTGGACTGATACTGGCTGGCCATGGAGGAACGCTCCTTCGCGTCTAGCATGGATCGCGGTGCCTGCCGGACAAGCGGTTTCCTGTAGGACGCCGCCTCCCCCTTCGCCCTGATCGTGACCACCTTCTCAATAGCGCCACGGACAAACATCGATGAAAGAGAGGGACAGTGAAGAACAACTCAAGAGCAACCTCGTGGCACGGACAGGAAGTCACTGACGCGTCCGACGGCCAGGCCGAAGCGGCGGCCGATCGGGCGGCTGGCCGCGGACCGGGCCGGCCGCGCGAGACGAACCTGTTCGAGGATGACGCCGCTGAACCGGTCCAGATGACTCCGGAGGAGACACTGGAGAATCTGGAAGAGAAACGCCGGGCCGCGGCCGAGGATCACGAGCGCGACCGCAAGGAGGGTCGTGGGACAGCGCCGAAGAATCTTTGATCGATGAGATACGTAGCAGGGCGCGCGCGCGGCGATCAGCCCTTCAGGCGGCGCAAGACCGCGCGCGCGGCCCAGTGACCGCACAGCCCGTGAACGCCGGGGCCCGGCGGCGTCGACGCCGAGCAAAGAAACAGCGCGGGATCCGG
>DATLVT010000535.1:0-9004 GCA_035577105.1 Polyangia bacterium | reverse complement strand
CTCGGGCAGGAGATCGAGGCGGCGACACCAGACAGCGTGCCGGTCTCGGCCTGGAAGGTCTGGCCGCGCCACACCGTCAGGGGGTGGGTCCAGTTCCGGCCGTCAGCCGGGCAGGAAGCCGCGCCGTCGACCTTGCCGTTCGCGCCGCCCATGGTGCACGCGCTCTCGCAGTTACCGCCGTACGGGTTCGAGTAGGGCGCGCCGTTCTGGTTGACGCCCAGGCGGCCCGGAACGGTGTCGTTGAGGACGGTCGCGGCCGTGCAGAAGTGCGCGCGCACCTGGCCCGATGAATCGGGCTGGAAGATGTTGCCGAAGAACGTTCCCTCGCGGGTAGGGTACCAGGCGGACTGGCCCCAGCCGACCGCCGTCATGGGCCCCACGACCCACAGCGGGATGTGCGTCCCCGACGTGTTGACGTGCGCCAGCATGCAAGACGAGATCATCTCCTGACAGTCAGTGTCGCAGGCGCTGTCCTTGTATTGCGGCGCCAGCCCGAATCCACCGGCGAAGGTATAGGACGCGCCGTACTGATCTTGCTTGACCAGCGTGTCGCCGGCGGCCAGCGCGCAGCGCACGAGGTAGCTGACCGTCAGGCGGCCATCGGCGGTGGTCATCGGTCCCGAGGTCGACGGCAGGCCGTTGTACGACGTCAAACCGTTGTACGACGTCAGGCCGTTGTACGACGTCAGGCCGTTGATGCTCTTCAGGCCGTTGGTCGTGCTGAGCGCGTCGGCGGCCGCCTCGGTGCCGGTGGCGTCCACATCAGAGGGACTGCATCCCAGCATTGCGGCCAGAGCTAGCGCCGTCCCCAACAATCCTACCCGCTGCGTCAACTCGATCTTCATGGCGTTCTCCTTCGGCAACCCGGCCAACTCGAAGAGTTCCGTGGGCTTTGCGTCCCCCGGTCGCCCGGGGTTTGCGGTTTCGAGAGTTCCGATTCGTTAGTCGGAAACTAATAAAGCAGTAACCGTGCCTACGTTTTAATTTTAGAAAACGCAGGATCTACGGGCGATGGCGCGGGCGAGCGGAGGGCCTTTGTTGCCGCCCAGGCGACATTTGTTGCTTGCCCGGCTACAGCAGCCCCGAGCGAACAGCGCGGCGACGGAGCCGGGGGGGGCCGCGAAGAGAGGCGCCTTGTGGCGGTCGGCGCCGGTTCCTATGATGGCGCCCGGTCGATTGTGGAGCAGGCGACGATTGTGAATTCTGGTCGGCCGCGGTTCTGGACCCGAGCCTCTGCCGGACTGGGCGCTGACGCGCCGCTGGCGGTGGTGCTGCTGGCCATGATCGGGCTGGGGCTTTTCTTGCGGGCGTACCACCTGGGCGTGCCGGCTGCGCTGAAGTGGGACGAGCATCATTACGTCGAGACGGCGCGCAGCTATCTGCACCACCAGTACGCCTGGAACGACCACCCGCCGCTGAGCAAGCTGATCATCGCCGCGTTCATGTGGGCGCTGGGCGACGGGCCTGTCGTGTGGCGGCTGCCGTCACTGTTGTTTGGCTTGATCGACATCGCGCTGGTGGCCGCGCTGGCCGGCCGTCTGTTCGCCAGCCGGCGGGCCGCCTTCATCGCGGCGGCCTTTGTCGCGGCAGACGGGTTCTTCATCGCCTACTCGCGCACCGCGCTGCTGGACGGGATGATCGTGGGGTTCGCCCTAGCGGCGATGCTGTGCGTTCTGTCGGGCCGCACGGTGTGGCACGCGCTGGCGGCGGGCGTGTGCGTGGGGTGCGCGACGTCGTTCAAGCTCAACGGCCTGGTGTTCGTGGCCGCGGCCACGGCGGCCTGTCTTTGCTCGCGGCCGTTGCGGCGCTGGACACCGGTCCTGTTGCTGTCGGCGGCGCTGGTGTTCTATGCCCAGTGCGCGATTGCCCTCATCAATGTGGGGCGCTCGGGCAGCATCATGTCGGTCATCCACGAGAACCGCGCGATGGTGCAACACCACCTCTCCTACACCGTGGTTCATCCTTACAGCTCGCACTGGTACACCTGGTTCGCGCCGCTGAAGCCGATCTTTCTTCGCCGCGACGTCGGCGCAGACGGGTCGGTTCACGCGCTGCTGGCCCTGGGCAATCCGATCCTGTGGTGGGCCGCCACCGCGGCGATCATCGCCGCGGCCGTGGTGGTGATTCGCACCGGACCCCGGCGCCTCTGGCAGCAGCTGACCGACGGCGCCGGCTCTGTCCCGGCCCCCGCCGTCGCCGCGGACGGCGCCGCGCCGGACAATCAAGCGGGGTTGTTCTTCTGGGTGCTGGCCGCCTGGGCCGGGCCCATCGTCTTCTGGATTCCCAGCCTGCGCGACTCATTCATCTATCACTACATGCCGTCTTACGCGTTCGCGCTGCCGCTGCTGGCCGGGTTTGTCGATCGGTTGTACAGCCGGTGGCGGATACCGACGTTGATCGCCATCGTCTTGATCGCCGAGGTGACGATCATCTACGCGCCCCTGTGGGGCGAGCTGTCCATCTCCGAGGCGGCCATGCGCGCCCGGCTGTTCCCGGGGTGGCGGTGAGCGTCGATCGCCGCGCCTGGATCGTGGTGGCGCTGGGCGCGCTGGGCGCGCTGGGCCTGTGGAACTGGCGCGGCACCTGGAACAAGCCCGGGGCGACCATGGAGGCGGCCATCACGTTGGTCACGTCGGACCGCGAGGATCTGTCGTGCGGCCTGGACCACGCGATCGGAGCTCTGCGCTGCCCGTTTCAAACCTCGGGCGCGCCGGCGGCGCCGCCCGTCGACCAGCGCGATCGCCTGGCCCCGTACATGACCGTGTCGCGGCAGATGCTGCTGGTGCCGGCGCTGTTCGATCAGCCGGCCATCGCCGCCCGCTACCAGCAGGAGCCGCCGGCCGGCGTACCGCGCCAGCAGCTGCGCCGTTTCGTGGCGCGCTGCCGGCTGCGGCTGATCGACACCGTCGATTCGCTGATGGTGCGCTGGGTGCCCGGCGCCGCCTGGTCACCCGCCTCCAACGCCTGGGTGGCCCAGCCCATTGACTGCCGCGTGGAGGACTGAGGCGACCGCGGTTCAGTTCGCGAAGGGGCGGGGGCTGGCGGTCGGTGACAGGAACGAATCGGTCAGCACGATGTTGGCGATCAGCTCTTTCAAATTGAAAGCGGCAAACCGAAACGCCGAGTGCGCCTGGCTGATGGAACGATCATCGCCGGTCGTCAGTTCGCGGCCCAGGGCGAAGGTCAGCCACTGCTGCGTCATGCAGTGCTGGGCGCCGTCATCGCCGGCGAGGTCGTTGGCCAGCTCGATCGGGCCGTTGAAGATCGCGCCCCCTGCCACCCACTGCAACGACAGGTTTGACACGTCAACCGGCAGGCCGTTGTCGGTGGTGCGGCTGCGGCCGATGGCATCGAAGGTTTCATAGGCCAGACCGGTGGCATCCATCAGCGTATGGCAGGCCGCGCAGGCAGGGTTGGTCCTGTGCTGGACCAGCGCCTGACGCATGGTCAATCCCGGCGTGGGCAGATCAAGCGGAGGGACGCCCACCGGCGGCGCCGGAACCTGCCTGCAAAGGATCTTCTGGTCGATGTAACTGCCGCGCTTGGGGACGTTGTTGCGAGTCGAGATCGACGTCAACGCCAGCAGCCCGGGCTGCGTGAGCAGGCCCGCCCGCTGCTGGGGATTGAGGGCGACCATGCGCAGGTCGGTTCCCGTCACGCCCGTCACGCCGTAGATCGCCGCCAGGCGCTCGTTGATGAAGCTGAACGGCGCGGTGATCAGTTGTTGATACGTCCCGTTCATGGGCAGCGTGACGTTGACGCCGAAGGTCTCCGGCTCCTTGGACATGTCGGCGGCGAGGGCGCTGTTGAATTCGGGAAACACCGTCTGGTCCTTCATCGTCGTGGCGATGGCCGGCAGATTCAGCCACCAGCGATAGAACGCGCCCACGCCGACGGCGGCGCGCGGGTCGGCCAGCATCTGGCGGGCCGGTCCGTACAGGTCCTCGACGGTGGTGAAGTGGCCGGCGCTGTCCTGCGACAGGAGATCGGCATCGGGGGCGCTGTTCCAGATGACGCCGGCCATGCGGGTCAAGGCATCCTTGCCTGAAATCTGGAGCAGGCGGACCCGCCGGTTGATGGAGGGATCCGGGTCGACGACGGTGCCGGTGTCCTGACCGCCCGTGCTGCCGTCGACGCCCTGTTCAACGCCGCCACCGCCACCGCTTCCGCCGTCGACGCCACCCACCAGCAGATGGTCGTTGGGAAGGCAGGCGCCCGCCGCCATGGAGACCTTGAACGACAATGCCCAGACCAGATTTTTGTTATTCATCAGAGCTGACTCCCGTGTTGTCTGGTGCGCTCTGTGCGGCCAGCTCACCGCGCCTTACAAAATTATTTTTGACCCAGGCTGTGGCGCGCCTCGGCCGCGAACCGACCGCGCGGAAAGCGGTCCAGATAGTCGGCCAGATCGCGGGTCGCGCCGCGAGTGTCCCCCAGGCGGGTTCGGCAAACGGCCCGGCCGTAGAGGGCACGCTCCGTCAGGCCGATCGGGGCGGACTGGGCCAGCAGGCGGTCGAAGTCGGCGATGGCGCGCGAACAATCGGTGGCGGCGGCCAGCTCGCCGCGGATCACGCGCAGCTCTTGATCCCGCCCTTGCGGTTGCAGGCGCAGCGTCTGCAGCAAGGCCAGGGCGTCGTGATCGCGCCCCAGCATCAGCAGCGCGTCGACGCGCGCCACGTCCGCTTCGTGCTGCAGGTTTCCGTTCGGGAACTGGCTTTGATAGATGTCCAGCGCCACCAGGGCGCCGCTGGCGTCTCGCCGTTGTCGCAGGCGAGCAACCGCCTGTCCCAGCAGCCGCGTTTCATACGCCAGGACGGTGGGCGGCGCCGACGGTGCCGCCGTCGGCGGGGGCACGGTGGCGGGGGTGGGCGGTGTCAGCGCCACGGCGGGCGGCGCGGGCTGCAGCGTGAGCGACGGTGTCGGCGCCGGCGCCGTCGCCGGTTGCCGGGGGGCCGGCGTCGAAGTGGCCACCCTGACGGACGGCATGGGCCAGCTGGTGGCGCTGAGTTTCGGGCGCGGGCGCAATGGCCTTGCTTCGGCGATCGCCGCCGCGGGCGGCGCCAGCGGTGGCGCGACGGGTGCAGTCACGGTCGGCTGTGGCTCTGCCGGCGCCGGCGCTGCCGCTTCGATGGCGGCTGCGGGCGCATTGTCGTCCGCCGGTGACGCAGGCTGGGGCGTCTCGGCCGGCGCAGCGGCCGGTCGCGCCCGTCGCGCGCGGGGCTTGCTGGTGCCGGGACGTTCAGGCGGCGTCCGGTCCACGGCCGGCGCGGCTGGCCACCAGCGATGCGCTGTCACCGCGCCGATCACGCCACCGCTGGTCAGCAACATCGCCATCGCGATCGCCCAGCGCAAACCAACCGCGGGTGCGCCCCGGCGTGAGGTGGATGCCCGGGCCGTCGCCGCCGCCGGCGCACGCCTGGTCAGGCGGGACAGCACCCGCGCCCGGCTGGCGTCGCTCAGCCCGTCGGGGCGTTCGCTGGCGCGCAACAGCGCCGCCAATCGATCCTCGGGCGTCTCATCGCCGGCCGGCCGCGCCACCCAGCGGTCCGGTCGCGGCGGGGACTCACCGCCGTCGTCGACGCCGAAGCCGGCGTCTGATGATTTTCTGGGCGTGCTCATGGCTTTTCCTTCGTTTCCCAAGCTATGAATCGCTTCATTGCTTTCCTCCGACCCCGATAAAGGCGGATCCAGACGTTGGCCAGCGACGTGCCGGTCAGGGCCGCGATCTGTTCGCCGCTCAATCCCTCCAGCTCGAAAAGAATGATGACCGTGCGGTACTTCTCGCCGATGCCGTCCAGGATCTTGTACAGCGCGGTGCTGGCTTCGTGCCGTTCCAGAAGTTCCAGAGCGCCCGGTTGATCGGCCGCTATCTGCGACGATTCATCGCCGCCGCTGAACGGGTCGCCACCACGACGCGTGGGCAGCCAGCGCAACCAGCGCCGCCGTCGCCGTCGATCGTGCACCACCCGGAACGTCACTTCGTACAGCCAGGTGGTGATCTTGGCGTCGCCGCGCCATTCGGGCAGGCGGCGCTGCGCGATCAGGAAGACCTCGTGCACGATGTCTTCGATGTCCAGGCCGGGGCCGCCCATCCGCTTGGCCCAGACCGCCACCGCGTCGGCGTGCTGGCGATAGATGGTCTCGAGATCCAGCGGCTGACCATTCATGGCGACGGCCTTGCCCGGGCCTGCGGTGCGCAGGCGGTGGTCGGTCAGGGGACGGGATGAAAGGCGGGGCGGGGGCATTTTTGGCGCTTACGGTCGTCAGTGGGCGGACCGGCACCAATCTTACATTTTTCGGCAGGCGCCCCGGGACCGGCTCACGGCGGCGCGCAGAAGCTGAGTCCCAGCGCCAGGATGGCCTCGACGCGCGGTAGCGCGACTGACGCGCCGCCCGGGTCGTTGTAGGCATTTTCTTGTCGCAGCCATCCCGCCAGGGACAGATCCAGCCAGGGTTGCACCAGCCGCCCGCCGAAGAGCAGCCGGGCCCCGGCGGCGATCCCGGCGTCGATGCTGGTGGCCTGACGATTGGTCGTAAAGCGGATGCCCGAAGCGGTCACGTAGGCCAGGAGGGCGTCACCATGAAGGTCAAGGCGTAGCGCTGGCCGCGCCGATGTCAGGCGCAGCTGCGGTCCCGCGCCGATGACCAGTCGCCGCCAGCGTACGGCACCCGCGCCCAGGGGCAGCTCTCTTTCCGTGCTGCCTTGCAGAGACAGCCGTCCGCCGAAACCTCGGCCGCCCGGCGTGAGGCTGGCGACGATCAGCGCGCCCAGCGCGGCGCCGCTGTTACCGCCGCTGGGCGCCAGCGACCCGGACAGCGCCGCGCCGACGTCGAAGGCCGATCCGCCGCCCGAGGTCGCGGGCGGCGCCGTCACCGCGGTCGCGGCCGCGGTGGCGCCGGGCTGACGGGCGGCCGGCATCGACTGGCGAAACTCCGGATGAACGTCGCTTTCCCAGGTCGCGATGATCACCGCCGCCGCCGCCGCCAGATCGGGGCATGGGAATGAACGGGCCAGCGTGCGCTCGCCGATCAGTCCGCCGTCCGGTCGCTGTACGCGGATGCGCAGCGCGCCGCCCTGATCGTCTACGCGCGCCTGGTCGGGCGCACCGGCCGTCGTCGTCGCCGCCGCGGGCAACAGCTCGGCGACGCGGGCAGCGACGTCGGGGGCGGTGGGGCACAGCGAATCGCCCTCGACGGTGATGGCCGGTCCGGCCGATGCCAGCCAGGACCAAAGAAAAGCGAGGGCCATCATGATCGCGCCAGGGTCATCGCCGCCTGGCGCTTTTAACACGCCCGCGCCGTCGCCGGGCATGGGCAGCCGCTGTGGACAGCCCTGGCCGGATCGGACATCCTCACGCCCGATTGATGGGCGAGACAGGCAGTTGACCAGCGAGTCGGTCCAGGGCGGAGACGGCGCCGGCGACGGAGACAGCGCCGGCAAGGGCGAGGGGGCCAAGGGGCAGGACGTCGCCCACGCGGCGCGCAGCGGCGCCATGCAGGCGCTGACCATCGCCGCGCAGGCCTTGATGACGGTGACGCACGTTCTGCTGGCGCGCCTGTTCGGGCGCACCGTGTTCGGCGCCTACCAGACGTGCCTGGCCATCATGGAGATCCTGACCCGCGGCGGAACCGGCGGGGCGGACAAGGGGATGCTTCGTTACGTGGCGGCGCACCGGGCCAGCGGCGAGCAGGACCTGGTGCACAGCGCGCTGGGGACCGGGCTGCGCGTCTGCGTGGTCATCGCCGGCCTGGCCGTTCTGGGCGTCGAGCTGGCGGCCGGCCCGCTGGCGCGGCTGTCGCACGAGCCGGCCATGGCCACCGCGCTGCGGGTGATGGCCCCGGCGGCCATGTTCACCGGGTGCATGTGGGTGCTGGTGCAGGCCAGCCTGGCCAGCAAGATCACGCGCGCGAACTTTCTGGTGCGGGGCCTGGGCGAGCCGTCGTTCTTCTTCATCGCCGGCGTGACCGCGGCGGTGGCCGGGCGGACGCTGGAGAACCTGGCCGTGGCTCATTTGCTGGCGGCAATGGCCACGCTGGGGCTGGCGGTGTTCGTGGTGGGCAAGGTGCTGGGGCGGGGCGAACTGCGGGCGTCGCTGCGGGCGCCGCGGCTGCGCGGGTTCGTCAGCTTCTCGATTCCGCTGGGCCTGTCCGACCTGATGAACGCGATCCTGCAGCGCACGGACATCGTCATGCTGACGCTGTTCCGGGGACCGACGGCGGCCGGCGTTTACGCCGCCAGCGAGTTCGTCACGCGCGTCATCGCCAACGCGCGCTATGCGTTCGACAGCGTGGCGGCGCCTGTCTTCGCCGAGGCCGTTCACCTGGGGCAGACCGAGCGCCTGCGCGCAAACTGGGTGATGATGACCCGCTGGGTGGCCACCGCGTCGGCGCCCATCGCCGTCACGGTGGTGATGCTGCGGGGCGAGCTGCTGTCGCTGTACGGACCGGCGTTTCAGGAAGGGGCGACGGCGTTGTGCGTGCTGGCGGTCGGCCACCTGGTCAATTCCACCTTCGGTCTGGTGGGCTGGATTCTAATGGTCATCGGCCGGTCGCGCGTGGTGCTGGTCGACAACCTGGTGGCGGCGGTGGTGAACATGATCGTCGGCCTGATCCTGATTCCGCGCTTTGGCTTGGCGGGGACCGCGGTGGCGGCGCTGACCGGGGTGACGCTGCTGCAGGTGTTGATGGTGACCGAGGTGTGGTTCTTCCTGCGCGTGCACCCGTTTCATTGGTCGGTGGGCAAGCCGTTCGTCAGCGCGCTGCTGGCCCTGGGGACACAGATGTTGCTCAGCCCGTACCTGCACGGCGCCGCGGTTCGTATCCCGGTCCTGATCGTGGTGGGCCTGGCCGTCTACGTCGGCGGGTTGCTGGTGCTGGGGCTGGCGCAGGAAGATCGACGGGTGGTGAGCGGGGTCTTGGGGCGGGTGCGGTCGTGGGTGGGGCGGCGGTACGTGAGGTGAGGCTCCATTCGCTTCGTCGTGGGGCGGGAGCGGTGGGGTTCCCT
>DATLVT010000534.1:0-3743 GCA_035577105.1 Polyangia bacterium | reverse complement strand
CCCTTGGGGATCTCGGGGCTGACCAGGCGCGGATAGACGCGGATCCCCTCGGGGGTGATCCGGAATCCGTGCTGTCCCTCGATGTACCCGCTGCCGCGCAGCTTCAGCACGCGGAGAAACCGTTCATCCCGGGTGGACAGGTCCTTGCGCATCAGCTGCACGATCCCGTCGGCGATGGCGAACTCGGGCAGGTGGCGGCCGTGCTCCTCGGTGTACTCGCCGACCAGGAACACCGTCGTGTCATAGGCGGTCAGCTGCCCGGTCACTTCGTACAGCGCCCGCCGCATGTCGGAGTGCGGGGCGCCCAGATCGTGCAGAGCCTTGAACGAGTCGATGACGATGATCTTCGGGGCCATCGTCTCGATGGCCCCGCGGATCCGGGGCACCAGGGCGTCGATGCCCTTGGCGACCAGCTCGTCGCCGATGTCCTCATACAGCACGTCGGTTCCCACCTTCGACGCGTCGAAGAACGAGAACTGCTGCAGGTAGCGCAGCGCCTTGGTGACCGGCTCGGACAGCGTCGACAGGTGCAGGATCGGTCGCTTCCCGCCGGCGTTATGAAAGACCATCTGTTCGATGAAGATGCTCTTGCCGGTGCCCGGCTGGCCCATGATCACGTTGATGGAATTGGCCGGAAACCCGCCGTGCAGGATCTCGTCGGCCTGGGCGTTGCCGGCGCTGACGCGGGCCAGGGCGGGTCGTTCTTCTTTGGGTTCGCTCACGGGGTCGACCTGCTTTCCGCTGCCAGCTTCAGCGCCACTTCGTTGACGGTGTTGATCAGACTCTCTTCGTCGATTGGCTTCATGAGGAAGGCGTCGGCGCCGGCCTGGCACGCCCGGTTGGCCGCCGACAGCATGCTGAGGACGATCACCCCCACCTGCAGCGTGGGGTCGGTCTTCAGCAGGCGGCACAGGGCCAGGCCGTCCAGCGCCGGAACCAGAATCTCGGTGATGACGATGGCGCGTCCCAGACGTCGCACCCGATCAAGGCCCAGGTATCCGGTGTCGACCACCTCGACCTCGAAGCCGACCCGCTTGAGGAACAGCGTGACCAGGGCGCAGACGTGGCGATCGCGCTCGACCAGCACGATCTGGGGCGCGGCGGCCATCATGACGGTCCCTCCATTCGTCGTTTGATCCCCCTTGGCGGCGTCGGGCAACAGATAGAGAGTCAAAGAGGCGCCCCGGGCGCGATCGCTTGCACCAGGGAATCGACGGCCACCGGCTTGACGAGATGCCGGTCGAATCCCGCGGCGCGGCTGCGCGCAATGTCGTCGGGTTGGCCATAACCGGTCAAGGCGACCAGCCGCGGTACTCGCTTTCGGTCGGCATGCCGGATGAGTCCTGCCAGCTCGTATCCGTCCATGATGGGAAGACCGATGTCCAGGACGGCCACGTCGGCGTCAAAGCTCTCCAGCGCGATCAGCGCCTGCGGTCCGTCGTACGCCACCGCCACCTCGTATCCAAGGGCGCGCAGCAGGTCAGCCAGGGTCTCGCCGGCGTCGACGTTGTCGTCCACCACCAGGATGCGCAGACCTTCGCTGGCCGAGATGTCCGGCACGGCGACCAGCGACGCGCGGACACCGAAAGGCGCGGACGGCGCGGTCTCCAGCGCGGGCAGCCGGACGCTGAAATGGCTCCCCATGCCCGGTCCGCAGCTATCGGCCGCGACCGAGCCCTCGTGCAGCTTGACCAGGCTGTGGACCAACCCCAGCCCCAATCCCAGGCCACCCTCGGCGCGATCGATGGGACGTTCACCCTGGGTGAACATGTCGAAGATGCGCGGTAACAGCTCTGGCTCGATCCCGATCCCGGTGTCGATGACGTCGATCACGACCTCGGTCCCTTCTCGCCGCGCGGACAGATCGATCCGTCCACCGTGCGGGGTATAAAGCGCCGCGTTCGTCAAGAGGTTCGCGACGACCTGGCTGAGACGAAAGGGATCTCCATCGACGGTCAGCCCCTCCGTGGCCACGTCGAGACACAGCCGGTGGGCCCGTGCTTCGATGATCGGCCCCGCGATCTCGATCGCCTTCGCCGTCACCAAGGCAATCTCCACCGGGCCGCGGTGCAGCGAGATCTTTCCGCGGGTGATCTTCGAGACGTCGAGGAGGTCGTCGACCATGCGGGCCACGTGCCGGACCTGCCGTTCGATCACCTCGCGCTCGCGTTCGGCGCCCGTCGCCTGTCCGCGCAGCTTCATCAGCTGCAGCGCCGTGAGGATGGGAGCCAGTGGGTTTCTCAGCTCGTGGCCCAGCATCGCCAGGAAATCGTCCTTCCTGCGGTCGGCGTCGTGCAGCGCCTGCTCCGTCCGCTTCATCTTGTCGATGTCCGTGCTTGAACCGATCCACATGGTGATCTCCCCGAAGGCGCCGCGCATCGCGCACGCGCGGCTGAGATGCCAGTGGTAAATACCCTCGGCGTCGCGGAAGCGATGCTCGAACTGCAGCGGCTCTCCCGTTGCCAGCGCGTGCTTCCAGACGCGGATGTTCTCCTCCAGATCATCGGGATGGACCAGGTGGGTCCAGCCGAGTTGCTTGATCTCGTCGAAGGTCAGCCCGGTGAACTCGGTCCACTGCTGGTTCAGATAGTCCAGGGCGCCACCGGGCTGGGCCGTGAAGATCTTCTGCGGCATCGATTCGGCCATGAACCGGAAACGGTCAGCGCTCTGCTGTTCGGCGTCCCGCGCCTGTCTCACAGCCGAGAAGTCCACGGCAACCGCCGCCACCCCAGCTTTGATTCTCTTCATTGTTCGAACGCCCCTTTGCGGCGGCCCCTGTCGCCGGTGCTGAGTCTGTCGAGAACGCTCCCTGTCAATAAGGACCATTCCCGGCCATACAAGGCGCAGCGCGGCACCGGGCGCTGGGTTCGGCGTCGAGAAACGGGTCGGCGAGCGGCGAACCGGAAAAGAAGCGGAAAAACCTTACAACGGGAGCGTGAAGCGGAAGGTGGCGCCCTTGCCCGGCTCGCTCTCGGCCCAGATGCGGCCGCCGTGCCCGACCACGATCTGCTGGCAGATATAAAGGCCCAAACCCAACCCACGCCGCTCGGAGGAGCCTAGCTGCGAGAACCTCTTGAAGATCTCCGTCAGCGCGCCAGCCGGAATGCCCGGGCCGTCGTCGTGCAACGAAAATTCAAGCTCCGCCGTCCGCGATTCCACGTGAAGATCAATGATCCCGCCCGGGCGGGTGAATTTCATGGCGTTGCCAAGCAAATTCGAGAGCACCTGCACGATCCGGTCGTGATCGAACGATCCGACCATGGCCGGCCCCGGCGACGGCGCATTGAATGTCAGCGCTCGCCCGGTAAACAGCGGTTCATAGGTATTTCTGATCTCGCTGACCAGCTTGGCCACGTCGTGTGGCCGCTTGACGATTTGCAGGGTGCCCGCCTCGATGCGGACGACGTCCAGCAGGTCCGTCACGATCCGCTCCATCCGCGCCGCCGCCCGAGCAGCATCCTGGGCCGCGTCTCGGGTGAGGTCCTCGTGGGTGGTCTCGGCGATGTTCTCCGAATTCATGGCGATCACACAGAGAGGACTTCGCAGGTCGTGCGCCACCATCCCCAGCACGTCCCTCCCCCGCTCGTGCTCGCCGCGGGAGTGGGCCAGCGCGCCTTTCGTCTCGAAGAGGACGGTCGCGGCCACATCCAGATCATGCCGTTCTTTCGACAGCTGATCGTCGGTGTCTTGCCGCTGCACCTCCATCGAGATCCGGTCGGCGTGATGTTCCCGGCGTTCCGTCT
>DATLVT010000533.1:0-2663 GCA_035577105.1 Polyangia bacterium | reverse complement strand
TCCTCTGCGGGCGTTCGCCCTACGAGGGGCTGGAGGACGCCCGGAAACTGGAGGCGGTCCGCCGCGGTCAGGTGACGCCCATCGATCAGGCGCCAACCAGCGTCGGGCTGTCCTTGCGGCTGCGTGAGCTGGCCTCCCGCGCCCTGGCCCCGGACCCTGCCGATCGGTACCAGACGGTGGCGGAGCTCAAGAGCGAGCTTCTGGAGTGCGTGCGCGGGGCGCCCGATCTGCCCTGGCGCACGTACAGGACCGGCGAGCACGTCGTGCGAGAAGGCGAGACGAGCAACGCCGCCTACGTCATTCGCAAGGGGACGTGCCAGGCCTACAAGACCGTCGACGGTCAGAAGCTGGTCGTGCGCACGATGGGACCGGACGAAGTGTTCGGCGAGCTGGGAATTCTCTCTTCCAAGCCACGAACGGCCAGTGTCGTGGCGCTGGAGGATCTGACAGTCGAGCTGGTGGACGCCACCAAGCTGCGCGACGGTGTCGGGCTGCACACCTGGCTGGGGCCGTTCGTCTCGGCGCTGGTCGAGCGCTTTCGTGAAGTGGACGATCGCCTCTCGCTGCTGGAGCGCGACAAGACGCGCGAGACCTGACCGCCGATCGGCGTTTGCCGTGACCCTTCCACTGAGACGGTCGGCGCCCGGCGCGACCGGGACCACCGCCGCCGGCGTTTCCCTCAAGTGCCCCTTTTCCAGGAAGAGCACTGATTGGTGACGGTTCCCGGACCAGCCCGGCCCATGTTTCCGCAGGTTCCGGCCAGTTCTGCGCTTGGCATGGGGTTCGCTTATCCGGCCATCCGAAAGCTCAGTGATCTGCCGACCAACGGCCGATCAGGTCACCAAACAGGTCTGTCACAGGAGGCTTCTGATGTTTCTAATACTCGCCCTCGTATTGCTGGTTGCATGGCTCGGCGGATTCACCGTGATGCATGTGAGTTCGGCGGCCATCCATCTCCTCATCATCCTGGCGATCATCAGCGTGGTCGTGCACTTCGTCCGAGGTCGCCGCTCGTTGTGACGTCACCCGGCGCCTGCGTGGTTCGCTGGACACACCCCATCCTCAAGGAGAGTCATGAACGCCGTTGAACTGCTCGAATCTCAGCACCGTCAGGTCGAGAAGCTTTTTGCCCAGATCGAAAAGGCGACGAAGAAGGCCGACAAGCAGGATCTGTTCGCGCAACTGGCGGACGCCCTGGCCATGCACGCCACGATAGAGGAGCATCAGTTCTATCCGGCGGTGCGTGCCAAGAAGACCGAAGACATTCTGCTAGAGTCACTGGAAGAACACGTTGGCATCAAGCGGGTGCTGGCCGACCTGCTGGCCATCGGGGCTGACGACGAGACGTTCGACGCCAAGATCAAGGTCCTCAAAGAACAGGTCGAGCACCACGTGAAGGAGGAAGAGACGGATCTCTTCCCCAAGTCAAAGAAGGTCCTCGACGCCAAGGAGATGGCCGCGCTGGCGACGTCGCTGGAAGAAGAAAGGATCCGCATTGAAAAGAAAGGCATGCCACGCAAGGCAATACCTGCCCAGACAAAGCACGCGGCGGCTCTCAAGTAGACTGGCGCGCATTCGCTCGTTGCTCGTCAGCGCCGTCGATCCCGTGGGCCGGGCGATGAACGCGGCCCGTGCCTAGCCGCCGCGTTCGACTGGGGGTGGTGGCTGCCATCACAGCCTTGATCACCACGTTCGTGGTCATCATCGCCATCAACTTGATGTCCGGCGAGCACAAGGTTGAAAAGCCAATCGCCTCTCCCTTCGGGGTGACCGATCCCCAGTTTGCACGGGCGATGAGCGTCCTGTTCGGGCCAGATCTTGTGGGCGGGAACCGCCTCACCCCGCTTTACAACGGCAACCAGATCTTCGGCGCGATGCTCGACGACATCCGCCACGCGCAACGAAGCATCACGTTCGAGACGTACATCTACTGGTCGGGCGAGGTGGGCGAGACCTTCACCGCTGCCTTGGTCGAGCGGGCCACCGCGGGGGTGAAGGTCCACCTCATCATCGACGCTGTGGGCTCCGGCAAGATCGATGCAAAGCAGCTGGCGGCGATGCGCAACGCCGGTGTCGCGGTGGAGAAGTACCAGTCGCTGCACTGGTACAGCCTGGACCGGATCAACAACCGCACCCATCGAAAGCTGCTGGTCGTCGACGGTCGCGTCGGCTTCACGGGAGGGGTGGGAATCGCCGACAAGTGGAATGGAGCGGCGGAGGACGCCGACCACTGGCGCGACAATCACTTCCGCGTGGTCGGCCCCGTCGTGGCCCAGATGCAAGCGGCGTTCACCGAGCACTGGCTGTCGACGAGGGGTGAGCTCCTGCAGGGGGCCGACTATTTCCCGGCGCTTTCCCCGGAAGGACCGGCGCCGGCCCAGATGGTGCGCAGCTCTTTCAACGACGGCACCGAGAGCATCCGGCTGATGTACCTGCTCTCCATCGCGGCGGCGCGCAAGAGCATCCTGCTGGCGAACTCGTATTTTGTTCCGGACGCCCTGGCCGTTCGAACCTTGATCGAGGCGCGCCGGCGAGGGGTCAGCGTGCAGATCATTGCGCCGGGCGCGCAGATCGACAGCGAGGTGACCCGCGCGGCATCACGCCGGCTCTGGGGACCGCTGCTGGCGGCGGGGATCGAGATCTACGAGTTCCAGCCGACCATG
>DATLVT010000532.1:0-2136 GCA_035577105.1 Polyangia bacterium | reverse complement strand
TCTTGTTACCGGTCGCGCTGCTCTTCAGCATCGCGGCGGGGGTCAGCGCCTATGCGATCGTCTCCAGCCCGACCCAGCTGGCCATCGTGGCGCAGACCCACGCCAACACTTTCACCCATACCCCCCAGAACGTTTACACCGACCTCATCGCGCAGGGACGACAGAGAGACGCCTTCATCAAGGCCGTCTTCGTCGGAGACACTTTGTTCGCCACCCATTTCAACGCGCTGGACGGCGGCGGCGCCAACGTCGGCAACGGCGAGCGATACACCCGCACGCCGCGCGCTGACCTGCTGGGCGAGTTCCAGTGGGGTACCCACCGGCCGTTCCGGGCCACTGGACCGAACGCGGCCGCCTGCGCCGATTGCCACAACACCCCCGCCGAGGACGGCGCCGGCCAGGCCGTGGCGAACGTTCACCGTGACCCCGAGCACAGCGGGTTGCTGGGCCATTTCATCCAGCGCAACACCCCGCACATCATGGCCATGGGCCCGGTGCAAAAGCTGGCCGAGGAGATGACCGCCGATCTGCAGGGCATCGCCAACGCCGCCAAGGCCGCCTGCGTGGATCCGGGGTGCTCCGTCACCAAGGCCCTGTCGTCCAAGGGGATCAGCTTTGGTTCGCTCACCTTCACCCGGGTCGTCGTGGGCGATCCACCGCCCAGCTGCACCCCCGCTGACCTGGTTCCCTTCATCGACGAGGTGGATTGCAACGCCGGTCTGGGCATCGACACCACCGCGGTCACCGGCGTGGCCGTCGACCTGGTGGTGCGGCCGTTCCAGTGGAAGGGCGCCGTCGCCTTCATCCGCGACTTCAACCGCGACGCCTCCCACAACGAGCTGGGCATGGGCCCGGTCGAGGTGGTGGGCGACGACATCGACAATGACTTTGACGGCGTGAAGAACGAGCTGCTGTTCGGCGACGAGACCGGCCTGGCCGTCTACGCCGCCGCTCTGCCGCGTCCCACCAGCCGCCAGGAGATCAACGCCCTTCACAACCGCTTCCCGAACCGGGCCGACCTGGTTCTGGATCCGCCGTTCACCTCGGCGGAAAACGCGTCGATCAACCGCGGCAGCGCCAAGTTCGCCGCCATCGGCTGCGCCAGCTGCCACATCCCGTCGTTGACGGTGAACAACGTGACCTTCACCGAGCCCAGCCAGAACATCAACTTCCGCGACAAGCTGATGCCGGCCGGCCAGGACCCTGTTCCCCGCAATCTCGATCCGGCGCGCGCCGTCCGGTTCAATCTGACGCGCGATACACCGTTCAACAACATCCTGGATCCGAACAACCCGAACAACGTGCTGGTCAACTTTGGCGCCCTGGAGACGGGGTCGCGCGCGGGCACCGGCATCGCCCGCGTCTACGGCGATCTGAAACGGCACGACATGGGTCCGGGGCTGGCCGAGCAGATCGACGAGCTGAAGGCCTCGAAGTCGTCGGCGTCGACCTGGCTGACCGAAAACCTGTGGGGCGTCGGTTCGACCGCGCCGTATCTGCACGACGGCCGCGCCACAACCCTCAGCGAAGCTATCCTCGAGCACGGCGGCGAGGGCCAGGCGGCGCGTGACGCGTTCATCGCCCTGTCGGCGGCTGACAAGACCGACGTCATCACCTTCCTCAACAACCTGATCATCTTCCGCATCGAGGACCGGCTGGAAGAGCTGGCGGCCGCCATCCACTAGGCGGCGGACCAGCGCCGGAACGTCAGCGACAACCGAACTTCCGACCAACCCGGCAACAACGACGACAGCATCGAGGAGGACGCGACCATGAGTAAGAGCGGCGTGCGAATGTTCACCTTGGTGGCGGTCGTCGGGGTTGGGTTGGTCGGGGCGTTGAGCGCGGTCGGCCTGCGCGTGTCACAGCACGCGCGCCGACCGCGGCCAGCGCCGTCGCGTGTCGTGGAGAATGTCGAGGCGCCGGCGCCCGTCGTTCGCGCGCGCACCGACTATGATCAGCCGGCGCAGGCCAGGGAGAGCGCCGGGCAGGGGGTGGGGGAAGGGGCCGGGCAGGGAGCCGGGCAGGGAGCCATGTTGCCGTCGATCGCGGCCAGCGTGGCCCGCGAAGCGGCACGCGAAGGTTCGGGCGTCGCGGCGGCCGAAGGGCAGCGCCGTCTTCGCCACGGCGATCCGA